>JAADHJ010000006.1 GCA_013151915.1 Deltaproteobacteria bacterium | reverse complement strand
CAGTATGCATGGATGACCCAGTTGTATTTTTCAGTGACCCGTTCCATAAAGCGGATGAACTTTTTCCAGTCCTTCTCACTATGGTAAATGGTCATTCTTCCGTTACCACGGCTTATGATATGATACATGGCACCTGGGTATTGGATCCTGAGTGGCCTTGCCATTTCCGCTTCTCCTTTCGTTGTTGTGAAAGGTCGAGCAAGAATGGAGCCAACTCGGTCAATTAGACCTGAAAGTGTGAAAGGCGAGAACCGACCCCACGGGGTGTCCCGGATGTTGATTGGTCAAACGCGTAAATTTGGCCTACCTCAATTGGTGTAATAGGAACTTGTGACATGACTTATGAATTTGATGTAGCTGTCTCATTTGCAGGAGAGGATCGTGAGTTTGCAGAGGAAATTGCCGAGAGTCTTCGAGAAGTTGGCGTCAGTGTTTTCTACGATAACTATCAAACAGCGCAGCTTTGGGGCGAGGATCTTAGCGTAAAATTCCAAGAGGTTTATAGGGACAAAAGCCGGTACTGCATTATGATTGTCAGCGCACCGTATCTTGGAAAAATGTGGACCATTTTGGAGAGACGACACGCCATAGAGAGAATGATCGAGAACAAAGGTGCTGCTTACATTCTGCCAGTTCGTCTTGATGGATTTCCCGGCGACGTACTTGGTCTTCCGAGCACAGTCCATTATCTAACAGCAAGTAAAAATGAAGCGCCTAAAGTAGTGAACACCTTTCTTGAAAAAACTGGAAGAGTCCTCGAAGTAAAAGAAAAAGCAACGAGTAATAGTAAGGTTTTAGTGCCCAAGCTCCTTCGAAAGGAGTTCTCAGACAAGGAAAAGAACACATTCGTTTCAAATTCTTTCGATGAGATCGTTACCACCCTTGATGAGATCGTTACCACCCTTGATGAGTTCGGTCATGCAGCCCACAGGGAACAAACATCGCTAGAGCATGAAATCGAAAGAGTGACATCGAGAAAAGTGGTTTTCACCCTTTATAGAGAGGGAAATGAGTTAATGAAGTTTAAAGTTTGGCGAGGTGGAATGCTGGGAAGTGACAGTATCTGTTTCGCGTATGGTCGTAATTTGGATGTTGAGAATGATAACACTATGAACGAGCAATTCACCGTTACCGAGCATAAAGGTACTTTGATGCTTTCACCATTGGGAATGTTGACCATGGGTTCCGGTGGCGAGAAGAAACACATGTCGCCATCAGAGGTAACAGAATATCTGTGGGAAGGCTCACTTAGATACACATAACTATTTAGCCTCTAAAGGATTTCTGCAGAGGTAAACTTTCTTAGTGGAATACAATGCAAGGAGGGGGGGTGTCTGATTGAGAAAATCATTTCTGAGAAAAATAAGCTGTACCACTCCCCGTTTTTCAGTGTTTCTATAGGGCCCGTCGGTGATATGAAATCATTGGCAGCTATGCTAGTCTCTAGTTTTGATATTAAAATATTAGAACCCATGCGGTTTGAGAATAAATTACTAGATGAATTTGACCTAAATAAGTAGACCTTAGAAAATTTCCATTAATGACCGGGGTCCATTGATGATCGGGGTCAGATGACCGGGGTCGGGCCGGGAATTTGTCAATTCCTGACCTGGTCAGTTGCTTTTGCATATAATTTTGCTGATTGCTGATCTGCTAAGGTTAAGGAAAAATATGCCAAAAAGGTAGAACTTGATCTTAAGGGAGAACGAGTCTCCTTTGACCTGAATGATCCTAATGGCAAACAGTTTGAATACTCACATATTGGAGGTTTTTCATACTGGTTCAAGATCCGAGGCGCTGTGGTGCAATATCTTGAGAAATCTCTGGTGCCGTAGAGTCTTATGACTTAGTGGGAGGAACTCATGATTAACAAGGGCAAAAGAATATCCGGCATTCCCATGCTCATCACCTCAAATGATAAAGTGGGAATTCCTTCCAGGGTTTCTTTCAGCACCAAATCTTTTCATGAGGATTGGCTTCAGGAACTTATTTATAGGTATCCTGAAGTGCTTCCGGTGGATGAAATTGAACCTGTTTTCAGCCCCCTCATTTCCATAGCACGCGAATTTCCTACCAACGCCGGCCGCATTGATAATATATTTATCAGTCCCAACGGATACATAACCGTTGTGGAGACGAAACTGTGGAGAAACCCGGAATCAAGGAGGCTTGTTGTCAGTCAAATCCTTGATTATGCTAAGGAACTGAGCACGTGGACCTTTGAGGAATTCGATGAGCAAGTTCGGCAATCTTGTGCGGATTCAGGCGGTGGCGAAAGGGGAATCATAGAACTCATTAAGGATGTTGTCGGTGAGGGTGATGTTCAGGAAAGCGCGGTTGTTGACACCATCTGCAGAAACTTGAGGAAGGGCCGCTTCCTTCTCCTGATTGTAGGTGATGGGATTCGCGAAGAAGTCGAGGCCATGGTTGATTTCCTGAATCAGACTCCTCAACTTCACTTCAACCTGGCCCTTGTAGAGCTTACGGTCTACGAACTGGAGAACGACAAAAGTATGCGGCTGGTTGTGCCCCAGGTTGTTTCAAGAACGACTGAAATAACCAGGGCCATCGTAAGAATTGAAGGCAGGGAAATCGAAAAAATCACCGTTGAAGTAGATACACCTACTATAGAGATAACAGGTAAAGCGGGCAAACGCTTTAGACTGACAGAGGACGAGTTTTTCAAGATCCTGAGTTCTCATGTGAAGGAGGAAGACGTTCAGTTTGCACGGCAAATAATAGAAAACGCAGAGAAGGCTGGATTTCAGGTCGATTGGCTGCAGGCTAATTTTGTTGTCAAGTACCGGGACAGAGAAAATAGTGATGTCGCCTTCACAGTACTGTTGGTAAATAAGGAAGGTGCCGTGACCCCAGGATATGTTTTAGGTCGACTTAGAGAGCATGATTCAGTCTTGAACCTCAGCATGGATTTCACAGCACAAACAGCTGCTCTTTTTGAGGGCGTTAAGCCACATAGGAGGGATAAAGAAAGTTGGAACAGATTGGTAAGTCTGGGGGAATTGAAAGCCAGGTATCAAGATTACATGAATATAGCTGACCGTACTATTGACCAATTGCGTTCTCTGGCAAAAAGCATTACCTAAAGATGAATAAGGGGAACTGCGAAAACCTCTGGCGCCGCCCATTAAGAGACACCCCGTCAACAGCAAAAGCAAACCATAAACAGGGACTGGTTCCCTGACTTTCTTTAAAATTTCCTTTTGACTTGATCATGATTTCTACAAACCTTTGTCACCGCAAAGAATCGGTGCCACCCATTAAAAGGATCTCTGCAGGAAAGCCCCGCTTCGCCCTTAAAACCGTTTTCCCCTCCTTAACTTCCCACTTGAAATGTAATAAAGTATTTTCTGCCTAATACACAATCAACTAAAAGACAGGAGCAGGCATGGCCGCAAAGCAGATACTCATTCTACTGGGAAGCCCCCGAAAGACCGGCAACACCGCGATCCTCGCCCAACATCTGGCGGAAGGAGCCGAAGGATCGGGAGCTGACGTCCGGACCCTGTACCTTCACGGTATGAATATAAGTCCCTGCACAGGATGCAACCATTGTCAGGAAGCTGACGCCAATGGGTGCATAATCGTCGATGACATGCAGGACATCTACGGTCATCTCAGGGAGGCCGACTCCATAGTTTTCGCCAGCCCCGTTTACTGGTTTTCCGTCACCGCCCAGATCAAGATGGTGATAGACAGGATCTACGCTGTGGGCGGGGGAGACAAGAATATCTTCAAGGACAAAGACTTCGGGATCCTCCTGGCCTACGCCGATTCCGACCCCTTCACCTCCGGTGCCGTCAACGCCCTGCGCATGTTTCAGGATATATCAGCCTACCTGGGTGTCAGGATCGCCGGGGCAGTATATGGATCAGCGTATGAAGCAGGGGAGATCAGGGACAGCACCGAGGTTCTGAAAGCCGCCCGCGAATTGGGGATGAAGCTGGGGGGGTGACCTTTTGGGCGACAGTCCACAAAACCTCCGGTGCCTCTTGGATAGGAGGCACCATCACAGCATGTAATTTATACTGCTTGATATAACGTACGTAATATAGTACCGTACGCTATGTAGTACGTTGACCAATATTCTAATTTTACGTCCGGAGGACTTCATGAAGACTATCACGGTGAGCAAGGCCAGGGCAAACCTGTACAAACTTCTCGAAGATTCCGGCAAATCCCATGAACCACTGGTCATCACGGGGAAAAGGGGCAACGCTGTGCTGGTGGCGGAGGAAGACTGGAGGTCGATCCAGGAGACCCTGTTTCTGCTGTCCATTCCCGGGATGAGAGAGTCTATCAGGGAGGGTCTCGCAACTCCCCTGGAGGAGTGTGCAGAGGATCTTGACTGGTGACCTGGCGCCTGGTCTACACCAGACAGGCGCAGAAGGATGCACGCAAGCTTGTGTCCTCCGGCTTGAAGGGCCAGGCCGCGGACCTGCTGAAGATTATTGGGGAAGATCCCTATAGGACACCCCCGCCTTTCGAGAAACTCATAGGTGACCTTTCCGGAGCCTATTCACGCCGCATCAACATCCAGCATCGTCTCGTCTACCAGATAATAAAGGAGGAGGGGGTGGTCAAGGTGATTCGAATGTGGAGCCATTACGAATAATCTGAAACACCATTCAAACTTTTCTCAAGAAACGATTGAAACTCGCCTCGTTCATCCGAAGGACGATTAGGAACCTCCGGTACCTCTTAAATGGGCGGCACCATCGCATTTCCTGACTCCGGGTTTGGGGGAACAGGAAAAACCTCATTTCACAGCAAGCTTACGCCTAAATCCCGATTTTGGGCGTATAATATAAAAAGATGCCGTCGCCTGGGAGGTGCCTGCGGATGAAAAGACTGTCTGTAGTTGATGCGGAAAGGTGTGTCGGGTGTCAGTGCTGCATGTTCGCGTGTTCGAGAAGGACGAACAGCCACGGCCTGTCGGAGTCGTGTATCGGGGTCAGGTCCAGCAGCGGGGTGGAACACGGGTTCATCGTGGTAGCCTGCAGGGTCTGCGAGGACCCACCTTGTGTCAGGGCCTGCCCCATGGGCGCCCTCACCCGCACTGAAAAGAGGGGAATACACCTTGCCGAGGAGAAGTGCACCGGGTGCGGCAGCTGCGCCGAGGCGTGCGTTGTAGGGGCCGTCTACTGGGACAGTGAGATCAACAAACCCATGATCTGCATTCAATGCGGCTTCTGTGTTGACTTCTGTTCCCATGGTGTCATCGAGATGAGGGAGAGAAAGGCGGCCGACGATGCTAAGTAGCGATCCGTTGTGCAACATCCTTTACGTGGATCTCACCCGGAAACGGTTCAGGGTCGAACAGAGACAGGACCTCTTCGACAGGTACCTGGGCGGTGCGGGTGTGGCCACGCAGCTTCTGCATCAGTCCTGCCCGGAAGGGGGCGATCCCCTGGGGCCGGAAAACCCCATCGTCTTTGCCGTCGGCCCCCTGACCGGGCTGTTCCCCCTGGCCTCCAAAACGGTGGCCATGTTCAAGTCGCCCCACACGGGGAACCTCGGCGAGAGCCACTGCGGGGGAAGGAGCGCCGTGGCCATAAGGATGGCCGGTTACGGGGCCATCGTCATCGAGGGGAGGAGCGAGATCCCCATCTATCTGGCCATTCACGGCAGCGATGTGCACTTTCGAGATGCCTCCACCCTATGGGGTATGAGCAGCAGCCTCACCGTCGGGCACATCATCAGGGAAAGAGAACCGGGGTCGGGTCTGCGCACGATTATGCGTATCGGCCGCGCGGGCGAGAGGATGGTGACCTATGCATGCGTCGCCGCTGAAACCTACCGGCACTTCGGGAGGCTCGGTCTGGGCGCCGTGTTCGGCAGCAAAAACCTCAAGGCTGTCGTCGTATCCGGCAAAAGATCTCTCCCCGTGGCGGACAACCGGGCCTACCGTCGCGTATACAAGGACATTTACGAAGCGGCCACCTCCTCGGAGGCCATGAAAAAGTACCACGATCTCGGTACGGCCCAGAATGTTCTTCCGCTCAACAAACTGAGCGCTTTCCCGACCAGGAACCTGCAGGAGACGAAGTTCGAGGCGGCGGAGGAACTCTCAGGTGAGGCCTTTGCTCAGAGGTACCTGGGAAGACGGCTGGCCTGTTCCCACTGCCCTGTGGCCTGCATCCACATCGCCGCCCTTAGGGAACCCCACGAGGTCGAGCCATATTTCTACAAGACCTCCATGATCTCTTACGACTACGAGCCCATTTACGCCATGGGCTCCATGCTTGGGGTCGGTGATCCCGAGGGCCTGCTGCGGTTGTTGGACCGTGCCGAGGTCCTGGGCCTGGACCTCATGACCACCGGCCCCGTCCTGTCCTGGGCCACCGAAGCCCAGGAAAAGGGGCTCGTTTCCGAAAAAGATACGGGAGGACTCAGGCTTTCGTGGGGTGACTGGAAAACCTACCTTGAGGCCACCCAGAGGATCGTCGAGCAGCCTAACGATTATTTCGCCGCCCTGGCCAGGGGGGTGGAACACGCGTCGTCCATTTACGGAGGCGCGGAGTTCGCCCTCGCCCTCGGAGGGAACGAGATGCCCGGCTATCACACGGGTCCGGCGGCTCACGTGGGCTGCCTAATGGGCGCCAGGCACAGCCACCTTGACAACGCGGGCTACAGCGTGGACCAGAAGGTCCTGGTAAAGGAGGAGTTGAGTCCCGAGGCGCTGGGCGACGCTTTGCTCGAGGAGGAAAGCTGGAGACAGATCCTTTCCTCCATCGTCATCTGCTTTTTCGCCAGGGAGATCTACGATCGGGATACGGTTCTCTGCTGCCTTAAGGCGGCTGGATTCGATCTGGACGTGGACCGGTTGCTGAAGACGGGAAGGGACATCCACCGCGAGAAATTCAGGTTCAAGGCGCGGGAGGGGTTTACTTTCGACGGGCTGCGAATACCTGAGCGGATTCTCGAAACGAAGGCACCCGCTTCCGGGTTGAGTGAGGAGTACATCAGGGCAACCCTGGATCACGTGCGCAAGGCTCTTGTCTAAACAAGGGGGCCCTGGGGGGTTGAAAAACAATCGCATCGGGGCGGTTGAATAGCGACCTTAGCCTTGAAAGGAGAAATAAAGATATTGTGAGCAATCGAAAAAGTCGTGTATGCCCGGTCGAAAGGGCAGGCAGTCTCGATAACAGAATTCGAAGATGGATACAAAACCCCCGGAAAATATTGGGGCCATATATTGAAGAAGGGATGACAGTTCTTGACCTGGGTTGTGGTCCAGGTTTTTTCTCCATAGACATGGCTCGAATGGTTGGCAAATCCGGTAGAGTTGTTGCTTCTGATTTACAGGAAGGGATGCTCCAGAAAATAAGAGACAAGATTAAAGGGACAGAACTTGGGAATCGTATCACACTTCACAAGTGCGAAGAGAACAAGATTGGCTTGTCAGGGGGGTTTGATTTTATCTTATCATTCTATATGCTTCACGAAGTCCCGAATACAGAGGAGTTTTTTAACGAGGTCGGAAAACTTCTAAAACCAGAAGGACAAATTCTTATAGTAGAACCACCATTTCACGTTTCAAATACAGCGTTTGAAGAAACTATCAAACACGCCCGAGACGCCGGATTAAGAGATATTGAAAGACCAAAAGTGTTTCTTAGCAAGGCAGTGATTCTGAAGAAGGGCTAACAGTCGGGTCAACCTTACCGAGACAGGGCGACCCCACGGGGTGCCCCAACCCTATCAATATTGTTGTGGAGATATAAAAATGAGCAAAATATTGGACGAGGTATTAGCTGCAAATACTGCTTATGCTAAAGACTTTGGTGATAAAGCAAATTTACCAATGCCTCCAGGGAGGCGTATAGCCATCCTGACCTGTATGGATGCGCGTCTTGATCCTGCTCAATTTTGTGGGGTATACGAGGGAGATGCTCATGTAATTCGTAATGCAGGTGGCAGAGTCAGTGAAGATGCCATCCGCTCCTTTATAATCTCATACAAGCTTCTGGGAACAAACGAGTGGTTTGTCATCCACCATACTGATTGTGGAATGCAGACATTCACTGATGATGTTATGCGATCATTGTTGGCAAGTAGCCTGAAGACAGCTACAATTGACGCAAGCGGATGGCATGATTCCGGGGAAGGGCCTGGTTCAACTGAAGGAGATTACATCAACTGGCTAACAATCAGTGATCAAACCAGGAGCGTTACCGCGGATGTCCGTCGCCTACGATTTCATCCATTGGTACCTCCTGAAATCCCAATTTACGGGTTTGTCTTTGATGTAAGGACAGGAAAGGTCGTTGAGGTTCCTGAAGCAATGGAAATTGGTAAGGCCAAATAAGAACATAACTACTTAGTTTCTTCCGCGCATTATTACCAATTCGTCTCACGCAAAGCCGCAAAGCTCGCAAAGTAGGACGCATCCTCTTACCCAAGTAGCTGTTGATCCTTGTTGCCCGGGATAAAAGTGAACTTTGACCCCGGGCGCAAGGATAATCAGCCGATTTCAAGGAAATCCCGCTCCGACCAGGGAGCGGTTGGGTGAGGGGAATATCTTTATTCCTGGACAGCTTCGGCACTTCTTTGCGTCCTTTGCGTCTTGAGCGAGTCACTTTTCTGGTGTGACGAGCGGGCGTGAGAAAACAGGTTTTACATCCAGGTACTCATTTTTACGATAACCCGGAAAGTGTTATCTGAATCCGTGCTGCGTGTGTTTTTTTACAATGGTGTCAGTCAGTTTATCCATCGCCCTGAAATCATTTTCCGATGGAACCCCTTTACACAATACGGGGTCCAACACCTCGACCTTGAGATTGGGTATCATCCCCGCAAGCGTTTCCACGGTCTTGCCACCCCATCCGTACGAACCGACAATCGAAAGAAATTGAGCCTTGGGCCGCAGGGCATTGGCCAGAAAGGCGCAGTACGCGACCAGAGGATGAGGGCCGGCCAGGACCGTGGGCGTCCCAAGGACAATCGTTCCCCCATCGATCAGCGCCATGGCGAGCTTTCCGATATCGGTCACCGTCAGGTTGAACGGCTCAACACGCACACCTTTTTTCACCAGAGAGGACAGCATATAATCCACCATGAGTTTGGTACTGGCATGCATGGAAACATAGGGGAGCACAACCATGTTTTTGGGCGTTCCAAGAATCCACTCCCGGTAAGCATCCATGATCCAGGCCGGACGGTCATAGATCTGTCCGTGGCTAGGGGCGATCATTTGAATGTCGTATCCTTTGAGTTTTTCGACATTCTTTACGAGCACATTCCGAAATGGCATCATTATCTCGGCAAAGTAGCGTTTTGCGGCTTCGTACACACGCCCCTGGTCGTTCACGAAAAGATCGGTGGTCGCGATATGGGAACCATAAAAATCACAACTGAAAAGGATGCGATCTTCTTCCAGGTAGGTCACCATGGTTTCCGGCCAGTGTACCCAGGGCGTGTGAATAAACCTAAGGGTCTTGTCGCCTAGCGATAGCGTTTCGCCGTCCGTCATCGTGACAAATTTGTTTTCGGGAATTCTTAGCAGATCAATGAGCATGCCCTTGGCTTTGGGGGTCGTGACCACTGTTGCTTCTGGAAACCTGTCAAGAACCCGAGGGATGGCCCCGGAATGATCCTGCTCGGCATGATGAGAGACGATAAAGTCAATTTTGGGGACCCCGTCCAGTTGTGCCATCAATTCATCGACCATGGACGGATCGACTGTGTCCAGCAAAGCGGTTTTTTCGCTCCCTTCAACCAGGTAGGCATTGTACGTAGTGCCGTCTGGAAGCGGAATGAGAGAATCAAAAAGGCGCCTGTCCCAATCAACGGCCCCCATCCAGTAAATCCTTTTCTTTATCTGCCTCTTGTGCATGGATACATCTCCTCTTCCTGTACCGGTTTATGTTTTCAGAGAATTATCATTTATAGGGTCGTAAAAAGTCCTTAATGGCTTTTTACTCCACGGAAAGCGAAAAGTGTCATTTTCACTTTCCTCACAAATCTTCGATTTGGGCGCCCTCCCTGGGCGCAATGATGACTTTTTGCGAAGTCATCATCATTGACAGGGTCGTAAAAAGTCCATTCATGGCTTTTTACTCCACGCACCGGATATTCCCTGGAGGTGCCTGAATAGAGTATATCTCCGGTTTTTCAGATTGGCAAATGCCAGGCGGAAAAAGCCGGGGTGGCTCGGAAAGAATATCTTGCCAAAATGTTCTTATTTATAGGCACCGGGGAGAAACGGGGTCAGAGTACCCGTCTTCAGGCGTGACGGGCGAAAAGGAGCATTAGGGTAACGAAGTGTTACCTATGTCCTGAGCTAAAAGTGTTACCCATGTCCTGACTGCACCCTGCACCGGTTTGACGTTGAACGTTGAACATTGAACGTTGAACTTTGAACATTGAACATCGGGTTCCAGGTACTCATTTCCAGGATGATCCAAAAACAAGGGGCTCGCTGAAGCTCAGACCGGCACTGTTGGCTGGTGATGCGGCAGTGATGAAAATGGTTGTTCAATGTGATAGTATTGTAAAGTTGCTGTAAGCAGGTAAAGGGGGATCTCTGCAATAAAAATTTTTTCCGCTGCAATATCGTCGAAAGCGTTGCAGTTCGAAAACACGTCTGGGGGGACGACAAATAATGAAACTAAATTTACTTCAACGATTTTCCCTGATATCGCTAATTGCCCTTCTTGTCTTCGGTATCACTTTCGGATTCCTTCAAACGTATTTATTAGAAAAGAATATGCGTGAGCGCGCGAAGGAACTCGCTGCCAGCTTCGTCCAACATGAGATCGTCTCGAAGATGACGGGATACGACCTCATTACACCAAAAAAAGGGGCTGAGTACGACAGGTTCACAAAATTGGTGGAAAGCATCCATTTTGGTTTAGACGTAAAACAGGTCAAGTTCTGGAACAGCGATTATGAAGTTGTATGGTCCTATGACAGGTCCATCGTGGGCAAGAAATTTCCTGACCAGCCGCCGCTTAAAAAGGCTCTTCATGGAGAGATTTCCACTAAGATTGACACGTATAAAAACGAGGAAGGGTACGAGCGGGGGCTGGGCCAGCTGCTCGAAATGTATATCCCAATCGTATTTCCAGGTGATAAGAAGATTCGGGTTGTAGTGGAAACTTACCAGGGTCTCTCTGTCCTGACCAACGATATCGGGCGTCAAAAAAAGGACATCTGGATGCTCACTGGAGCCGGTTTCGGACTTCTTTCCATTCTCCTTTTCGGTATTTTCAAAAGTGGCACGGACAGAATTGCCGCCCAGACCAGGACGATTACCCAATCCGAGGAGAAATATCGGAACCTGGTGCAATCTGCCAGGGACGCCATCATTACGGTTGATCACGAAGGTAGAATAATCATGTTTAACCGTGCGGCAGAGATGATTTTTGACCGTGACGCAAAAACCGTGCTGGGAAACTCTGTAGAGGTACTCATACCTGAAAAATTCAGAGATGCTCATCGCACGGGAATGGAGCGGTTTTTCCTGTCCGGCGAGTCAACTGTCGAGGGAGCGACCCTCGATCTGACCGGTCTTAAAAGCACCGGAGAGGAGTTTTATGTTGAGGTGTCTCTCTCGGCTTCCATGGAAGGGGACAAAAGGATCGTTGCAGCAATTTTGCGAGACGTAACGGAACGAAAAATCATACAGGACCAATTGATCGAGTCTGAAAAACAGGCTTTCGTTACCATCGTCGCCAGCAGTATCGGACACGAGCTTAACAACATTCTTGCAGGCCTGCGGGGATATTCCCAAATGCTTCTGGAAAGAACGTATGACAAGGAATATGTTCGCAAATGCGCAGAGATTTTCAACGTACAGACTGAACGTCTTGCTTCGCATGCCAACAACCTGCTTTCCATAGGCAAGCCCCGCGAGCCGGTCATGGTACCGGTCGAGATCAATCGGATCATTGAGAACGTAACAGAAATGCTAACCATAAGCGGCATCCTCAAGATGTATACAATTGAGAAAAATTATTCCGATAGATTGCCGAAAATCCAGGGTGACTCCTATTTGCTTGAGCAAGTGATAAGGAACCTTGAGATAAACGCCGCCCACGCAATGGTGAGTGGTGGAATTTTGAAGTTGAGCTCCAGGTTGTCTAATGAAGGTTCTCATGTTGAATTCACCGTGGCCGATACAGGGCATGGGATCGCTGAGGACAGACGGCAATTGATCTTCCTCCCCTTCTTTACAACCAAGAAGAATGGGAAAGGAACCGGCCTCGGAATGTTCATCATCGAAAAAATAGTTGAACAGCACAAGGGCTACATAAACCTGGACAGCCATGTGGGAGTCGGCACGGCTATTACCATCGGACTGCCTGTAAGTAGCGGGGAAGAGACATAACCGTGGGAAAAGAGAGTGTCTGATCCCAGTTGGACCCCTGAAACCTGAAACCAATCCCGATGACTGTCCGACAGGTCATAAGCCGGAGTCAATACCTTTTCCTCTGGCCGGCGCACATGTTATCGCATAACAAGAGGGTTGCTTTTGGCATCGAAGATCCGCTGGGAAAAAATCGAGGGACCTCTTACCGAAAAGCGGCTCCAACGGCACGGCACCGTCCTCCTCGAGAGCCAGCTGAGGAGCCGGGAAAACATGAGGTCCTTTCTCCTCTCAGACCCCCTGGATGTCATCATGTGTCAAGAGCCGGGCCACGTTAGTGATTGCCTGGATTCTTTGGATGACACACTCAAACAGGGCTATGCAGTCGCAGGCTTCATAAGCTATGAGGCCGGACTGGCCCTGGCCCATGGCCAGAAAAGTGTCAGGCTGCATGATTTTCCCCTGCTCTGGCTGGGCATTTACGACCGCCTGTCGTTTACCGACGCTCCCCTTCTTCTCTCCCGCGCCGCTCCTCGGATTCCACTGATCCATATGGACGGGACCTTAATTGATGTTACCCGAGAGGAATTTCGCGACGCGGTTAAAAGCATAAGGAAGCTTATTGAAGAAGGTGACGCTTACCAGGTCAACTACACCGTACGTTTGCTGGCACATGCTCTTCAGCCGCCCCTGACCATCTATCGGTACCTCCGGCAGAGTCATCCGGTCCCCTACGGGGGCTTTCTCAACTACGGCCCTTTCTCACTCATCACCCAGTCGCCGGAGCTTTTCCTGAAAAAGAACGGACAGACCCTCGAGACAAAACCCATGAAGGGAACAATGCCCAGGGCTGCGGAGATGGAAAAAGACCGGTGTCTGGGAAATGACCTGCGGCACAGCGAGAAGGACCGGGCGGAAAACCTCATGATCGCCGATCTCATGCGCAACGACCTGGGAAGGATCGCCGTCCCGGGCAGCGTGGAAGTTTTCGATGCTTTCAGGGTGGAACCGTTAAACACCCTGTTTCAGATGACTACCGGAGTCCGCGCTGAAGTTGAACAGGGGGTTACCGCCGGTGGTATTCTCAGGGCAACATTCCCGCCCGGCTCGATCACCGGTGCTCCCAAGGTGCGGGCAATGCAGATCATATCTGATCTGGAGAAGAATCCGAGGAAAGCTTACACAGGTGCAGTAGGACTTTTTCTCCCTGATGGTGATCTGGTGCTGAACGTCGCCATCAGGACCATGATCGTAAAGGAGGACGGTTCCTTCGAGCTTGGGATAGGCAGCGGGATCGTTTATGACTCATCATTCGAGTCCGAATACGATGAAACCCTCCTGAAATCGAGATTTCTCCACCACGGACACCGTTATCTGGAACTGCTGGAAACGATACTTCTAATCCCCGGCTCCGGCCTCCACTATCTCCATGAACACCTCGACAGGATGCGGCGCTCATCAAGGACCCTTGCGTTTCCCTTCTCCCGGCAGGATGCGATCAAGGCGCTGGAAGTATTTCTGGGCGAGGACCCCCCGGGGCCTGCCGTCGTAAGGCTGCGTCTGAACAGGCGAGGTGACTTTTCTGTAGATATATCACCGCTCGAGCCCCTGACATCCGGGGGGAAAACCATGGTCGGCATAAGCTCCGTCCGGATGGACCCGGCAGACAAGCTACTCCGTCACAAAACGACATCGAGAGAGCTTTTCGACAGGGAACTGGCGGCAGGAAGAGAGAAGAACGTGGTTGAGATCCTTTTCATGAATAATAATGGCTATCTCACCGAGGGAACCTTCACAAATCTCTTTGTTTTCGACGGATCCGGCTGGCTTACACCGGATGTTTCCTGCGGGCTGCTCCCCGGGATCTGGAGAGACGAGTTCATCAGGGAAACGGGGGCCTCTGAAAGACGCCTTGTCATAAATGACCTGAAGTCCGCCGAGAGAGTGGTCATCGGCAACTCCGTCCGGGGGATGCTGGAAGTCGAAGAAGTCGTTGATGAAGAGGGCTCAACCGTATTCAGAAGGCCCGAATAAAACCTGAGGTTTGGTGCCGGACCCCTGCAGGAAAGCCCAAGACGCATTTATGCTTGCCAAGAGAAAAGCAAACGGCCTCGATTGGAAGCGAACCATTTGAGTCAGCTTTTGGACCCGAAGTAGCCGCCCGAAATGTATGTTTCGAGATCCTTTATTTTGACGTGCTGCTCCCTGATGATCACCTTGACGATATCACCGATACTGACGATACCGACCAGTCGGCCGCTTTCAAGCACCGGTATGTGTCGGGCATGGGCGAGTGACATCAGTGCCATACAATCGTTGATGCTGTCATCAGGAGCCACCGTGTATACTTCCCGGGTCATCAACTCCTTGACCAGTGTTTCTCTGGATGATTTTCCTTTCAGGATGACCTTTCTTGCGTAATCGCGTTCCGAGAAGATCCCGATGAGCGTTTCACCGTCAATGACGGGCAACGCTCCCACGTTCTTCTCAGCCATAACCTCGAGAGCTTCGTACGCGGTGGCCTTCGGTCCGACGTGCCACACTGCAGAGCCTTTCTCCTGCAGGATATCCCTTATTGTCGCAACCATCCATTCACCTCCTCGCTTTTCAGACGTCTGCTTTTTCGGGAAACCCCATATTCAAATAAAGTTTACCATACAGAAGTATCGGTGTCAGAGCGCGCGTTGTGTATTGCTGTCATTGCGAGCCCGAGTGAAACCGTAGGCGCGGCAATCTCATGCGGAGCCGAAAAGATCGTTACGGCGCTCTTCGGTCGCCATGACAGCAATATAATAAAGGTGCGCATTAACCGGATGAACTATCGTAATGAACCCTGATTAAAGGTTTTCCAGTGCACAAAATAAATCCTCTATAAGGTCCTCCTCCGCCTCCATCCCTATGGAGATTCGGACCATGGAATCGGTGATCCCCCTCTCCAACCGTTCCTCCGGTGATAATCCGTGGTGGGTGGTGGTCATGGGCTGGGTGACCAGGCTCTCCGCGCCGCCGAGGCTTGGAGCGATCAGGAAAAGTTCAAGATTGTCCACGAGCTTCGTTGCATCCTCACCGGAGCCGGCAACCTCAATTGTGATCATCCCGCCAAACCCCGACATCTGGGAACTCGCGAGTTCATGCTGTGGAAAGTCCTCCAGGCCCGGATAAAGAACACGTTTTATCCTGGGATGTTCCTTTAACGCCCTGGCCACAGTGAAGGCGGTGCTGTTCTGCCGCTGGACACGGATAGGTAATGTTCTCAGGCTTCTCGCAAAAAGAGCCGCAGTTTCGGGAGCCATCATCTGGCCCAGGTTCTTTCGCCACGGAGCGATCGGTTCCAGGAGTTCCTTGGGACCCATTACGACACCGCCGGTAATATCACTATGTCCCCCTATGTACTTGGTGGCGCTGTGAACCGCAATGTCCGCACCCAGTTCAATTACCTGCTGGTTGACCGGGGAGGCAAAGGTGTTGTCCACTGCCACGATTGCGCCATATGAGTGAGCCAGTTTCGATATCTCCCGGATGTCGAATATCTCCATGGTAGGGTTCGTGGGAGTTTCGAAAAACACGAGTCCGGGGTTCTTTTTCAATATATTTTCAAGCTGCCCGACCTCTTCTCCCATGAGCATGTAGGTGTTTATGCCCACGAGGGGAAGCTGTTCGGTGAGAAGTGCCAGTGTACCTCCATAGGCGTTTCCCATGCAGACTATCCCGTTCCGGCCGTGGGTGAAAAAGAGAGCCGCCTCAGCGGCCATTCCCGAGGCGAAAACGAACGCGGCTTCGGTATTTTCCAGGCTCGCCAGTTTTGCCTCGAGATTCCGGATCGTCGGATTAAGGCCGTACCGGGTATATAAATTCCCATCTTTTCTGCCTTCCACCACGTCGAGAAGGTCGGCTGTGGATTCGAAGCCGAAAGTTGTCGTGTTGTAGATCGGGGTGTGAGGCGACCCTTCGGCGTCTCCCCCCTCCCCGGTGTGGACACATCGTGTTGAAAGATCGTATTTCTTCTTCATTTCTTCTCCTCCAATAAAAACTTAAAAATGTCTCAGCCGCTCAACGACCTCCAGGATTTCATCCCTTCTCGTCATCCGCCCCAGGCTGAACCTCACTGCCCCCAGTCCCGTCTCTTCAGAAACTCCCATAGCCTTTTGAACCGGAGATAGAGCAGTTTCGCCGGCATGGCACGCGGACCCGGTGGAAGCGGCGACACCATCCAGGCGATCCAAGACCGCACTTCCCATCTTACCACTGAAGCTCACGTTAAGGGTGTTCGGCAAACGCATCTCCGGATGGCCGTTCAGAACTATATCGTCACCGAAAGCCTCCTTGAGTTTCTCGAAGAGAAGATCCCTCAAAAGACGCACCTCCTCGTTCATGAAATCCGGTGCGATCTCGCACGCCTTACCAAGCCCGACGGCGAGAAGCACGCTCTCTGTGCCCGCTCTCCTCCCACCTTCGTGCCCCGCACCATGGACAAACGACTCGAGCTTCGTCCCTTGACGAACGTAAAGCGCTCCCAACCCTTTCGGCGCGTAAAGCTTGTGCCCGGCGATTGTGAGAAGGTCCACCCCCAGGGAGTTCACATCTACCGGGATCTTTCCCACCGACTGTGCCGCATCCGTATGGAATGGTATCCCGTACTCCCTGGTGATCCTGGATATCTCCTCTACGGGCTCTATCGTTCCCACCTCGTTGTTGGCGTGCATGACCGATACGAGAATGGTCTCTCTCCTGATCTCCTTCCTGATATCGTCCGGGTCGACCACACCATATTTATCCACAGGGACGATGGACACCTCAGCTCCCAGCCTTTGCAGGAACCTGACCGGTTCGATAACCGCCGGATGTTCCACGGCGGTGGTGATAACATGTTTTCGGCTCCCTTCGCAGGCAAAGAAGGTTCCCTTGATGGCGTGATTGTTACTCTCGCTCCCCCCGCTCGTGAAGACTACCTCTCCGGGTGCGCAGCCGATCAGGGCCGACACCTGTCCCCTTGCTCTTTCCAGGGCCGCCTTCGCCGGAACTCCAGCGAAATGAAGCGAAGAGGGATTCCCGTAGTGGCCGGCCAGGTAAGGATGCATCGCTTCGGTCACTTCCGGGGCTATGGGCGTGCTGGCATTGTAATCGAGATAGATTTCGCTTTTCATTTCACCTCCAACAGTCTGTTTTGATTCATAAATTTTCCGGTTCATCCGCTTAATGCGTACCTTTATTATTTTGCTGTCATTGCGAACCGATCACCGAGTGAAGCAATCCCGAAGGTCAAGAGCTAATTTACCACAGTGTGACCACTCCCAGGTCACACCACCCTTCGACGCACTCCGCTTGCTCAGGACAGGCAGGGTTGTTACACAGGGTAAAACCAGGGGTTACGTAGTTTTAAACTTTACTTACCTCTTTTAAACCCTGTTTTTAAACCCCGTGGGGCAGCCTTTAAGCGGCTGCACTGTGGTGAAATAATTTACCTTTTCGCGGTGTGCCTCCAGTGAGTCACGCCATCGGCGTGACGAACGGATGGTGAAAGAACGGGGTTTGAAGTATGAGCCTGTTTGAGGATCGATCCGAAAATCCCCCTGAGTTTGACACAATCCCGAACATACTCTATTATTCAACAAATCAATTGAATATGCAAACAAGGAATGGTGAATCATGGTCTCTAAACGAAAATTCAAGGATTCTATTTATGAACAGCTTGCTCGTATCGGCAAGGCTGTTTCAAGCCCGAAACGACTGGAGCTGTTGGACTTGCTCTGCCAGAGCGACCGCACGGTGGAGTATCTCTCATCGGAAACCGGGATGACCGTGGCCAACACATCCCGGCATCTCCATGTTCTGAGCGCCGCTCGGTTGGTCGAGGGTGAAAGAGAAGGTCAATATGTCAGGTACCGCCTACCCGACATGGCAGTCTGCGACTTCTATCTGAATATGCGTATGCTGGCAGAGAGACGACTTGCTGAAGTCCAGCAGATCACGAGTCAGTTTCTTGAAGATCGCGGAGCCCTGGAGGCTATCGACAGGGAATCGTTGCTGAAACGCGTTCGGGCAGGTGAGGTGATGGTCCTGGACGTACGCCCGGCAGAGGAGTACAGCGCAGGTCATATTACCGGTGCGATCTCTATTCCACTCAAGGAACTGGCGGAGCGCCTCTCTGAACTGCCAAAGGATCAGGAGATCGCAGCCTACTGCAGGGGTCCATACTGCGTCCTGGCCGTGGAGGCTGTAGAGATGCTAAGAACAAATGGATTCCATGCGGTGCGTCTGGAAGATGGGGTCCAGGATTGGCTCGCCCATGGGTTCTCTGTGGAAGTGCGGAAACGTCGGTGTGCCAAAGGCTAGATCACCGGTGAGGAGTTCGAACGGATGAAGAAAGATATCCGGAACTGAAGGCGATGTGATGTCTACAATAAAACTTACCATTGGTGACAGAAGAGAGATCGAAAGAAGCATCCGGAAAAAATACAACCGGGTCGCCCGGAGTCCGGAGGGTTCCTTTAAATATCCCACAGGACGGGCCGGGATGAAGGGCCTCAATTACCCTCCCGAGGTGATGGACGCCCTTCCCGAATCCGTGGCGTCATCCTACTGCGGCGTCGGGAACCCATTCTCCCTGGGACAGATCCATGAAGGCGAGTCTGTCCTTGACATCGGCTGCGGCGGCGGCGTCGACACCATGGCGGCCGGGATCATGGCCGGTCCCGGCGGAAACGCCGTCGGTATTGACGTGACTCCCGAGATGGTGGACCGGGCGAAAGCCAACCTTGCACACACCGGATTGACCAACGTGTCGTTTGAATCGGTCTCCGCTGAGGATCTTCCCTTTGAGGACTCGTCGTTCGACGTAGTGATCTCCAACGGGGCCCTGAATCTGGTGGTTGACAAGCTCCGTGCGTATTCGGGCATCTTTCGGGTCCTGAAACCGGGCGGCCGTCTGATGATGGTCGACCAGGTCCTGACGGGAGAGCTGCCGGAAGACAGGGAAGCCATGGTGAAGAGCTGGTTCAAGTGAGAGGGCGGAGCCGTACCGGGAGAGGCTCTCCTGGCGATGCTCGAAGAGGCCGGCTTCATCGACGCCGAACTGTCGGACGAGACAGGCTATAACAGCTCCCCGAAGACAAAAGGTGTCCAGATCGGGGCTATAAAACCCTCCTGATCCGCTCCTTGGCCAAATCCTTCGGGGTCCGGCACCAATCTTTCCTGCACCGATAAATTCAGATCTGCCCTTGACTCTGTAGTATACTTCAGGGTGTATCCTGATAATGAAGTCAGGGTTGAAGGAGCAGCAGATGAAGTTTATGACAACAGGAAAAGTGTCCAAACAGACGGGTGTTGGGGTGGAAACGGTTCGTTTCTATGAGAAGAGTGGGTTGATCGACAAGCCGCCGCGGACTGAATCGGGTTACAGGCAATATCCGGCAAGTACCGTTATCAGAATCCGGTTCATCAAACGCGCCAAGGAACTGGGTTTTACACTCAGAGAGATAAAGGAGCTGCTCAATCTCAGGCTGGATCCAATGACCACCTGCGATGACGTCAGACAGGTGGCGGAGGAAAAGTTACGAAATGTCCGGGCAAAGATCCAATCCCTGCAGGGGATAGAAAAGGGTCTCAGCGAGCTGATTGGCGTCTGTGCCGTTGGCGGGCCGGATGGAGAATGTCCTATCCTGGAGGCTTTGGGACCGGATTGGCATCCTTCAGAGCAGATTCGGGACAGGATAATGCCGAAAAGCACAAAAAATGTGGAGGTATGAGAGATGACTGAAAAAAGAGAAGTTGAGATCTTCAGTGCCGGATGTCCGGCCTGTGATGAGGTGATTAGTCTGGTCCAGGAGATGGAATGTCCTTCCTGCGATGTTTCCATTCTGGATATGAATGAACCAGAGGTGGCAAAGAGGGCCGGGGCCCTCGGTATCCGTTCGGTGCCGGCCATCGTTGTTGATGGACAATTGGCAGGTTGCTGCCGGAGAGGAGGGCCGTCAAGAGACGAACTAAAGGCGGCGGGAATCGGACAGTCCATAAGATGAACACCATGAAGGAGCAAAGATGGCCCTGAGAAAGGAAAACCTATCCAGTTTCGGGTCCATTGTGACAGCCCTGCTGGCGGCGTCCTGCTGCATAGGGCCTGTTATCTTTATCATCTTCGGGACATCCGTTGGGTTTCTGAGCAAACTCATGGTGTTGGAACCGTACAGGCCATATATGCTGGGCGCGGCTTTCCTCATGCTCGGATACTCGTTCTGGAAGCTATACTTAAAAAAGGTGGACTGTAACTGTGAAGCGGATTTTCGCACAAGGAGGATCTCCAGGATGATCTTCTGGACGGCGGCGGTCGCCATGATTATCTCGGCTTCCTATGTGGAAGTCGTCGCCTGGTTTACAGGGTAGCGGGGTAATGTGGGGTAAAATCCGGTTCACGCAAAGCTCGCAAAGCAAATTTTTCAGGGGGTTAGAGAGATTTTATTCTCAAACAAAAAAAACAATCGGCATTCTTTGCGTCCTTGGCGACTTGAGTGAGTCACGCCGTCGGCGTGACGAACGGGCGTGAGGAAAGATCTGGTCTCATGTTAAGATAACCAATGAGGAAAATCTCATGTACAAAAATGGATTTTTAGCTGTTGCGGTTTTGGCAATTGTGCTCGCTTTTTCCCTGGTAATACCCCATCCGGCCCATGCCTCGGATCAAAACGTCACGCTCCGGATCGAGGGCATGACGTGAGGCCTCTGCGCCATTGCGGTGAAACGGTCCCTGGCAGGGGTCGAAGGCGTAAAAGAAGTGGATGTTTCGTTAAAGGAAAGAAAGGCGTGGTTGACCGTGGATGAGAGTGTTGCCGACGAGGTTCTGGAAAAGGCCGTCGAGGAAAGCGGGTTCAAGGGAAAGGTCATCCGGAGAGAGCCGGCCGCGGGAAGTTAGAATCCGGGGGTCCGGGTCGAGCGCGATATCCTCATTGTCGGAAAGAGAGGGTTGAAATGGACAAGTATGATCTGGTCATTATCGGCGGCGGGGCCGGCGGCTTCGGGGCTGCCATAAAGGCCAATGATCTTGGTGCCGGGACGGCCATGATCAACACGGGACTACCCCTGGGAGGGACCTGTGTGAACGTCGGTTGCGTCCCCTCCAAGGCGCTGCTGTATGCCGGAGAGGTCCTCCATGCAGTGGATCATCATGGCGTCCCCGGGATAGGGCTGTCCAGAGATACGTTCGATTTCCCCACCGTGGTCCGGGCCGAACTGGATATGGTGGAAGAAATGCGCGGTGAAAAGTACGAGCATGTACTCAAAGGGCTTGAGAACATCACGTTTCTTGATGGAAAGGGGAAATTCGTCTCGCCCAATCAGGTTGAGGTCAACGGAAATATTGTCGAGGGGGAGAAGTTCCTCGTCGCCACCGGGTCCACAGCCAGGGTTCCTGACATCGAGGGGATTGAAGACACAGGCTTCCTGACCCATATCGAGGCCCTGAAGTTAAGGCGCCTACCAAAGGACATGATCGTGATCGGCGCCGGGGCGGTGGGCCTGGAGTTTTCCCAGATGTACTCCAGGTTCGGAACCCGGGTGACCCTGCTCAGGCGTTCAAGGTCGATATACAGGGGAACGGAGCCGGAGCTGGCGGTCAGGCTCCGTGAACTCCTCGAAGGCGAAGGGATCTCCATCACCCTGGGTGTCGAATACCGGAAGGCGTGGGTGAAAAACGGCAGGAAACACCTTTCCTATCTTTCAGGCGGCAAGGAAGTGGTCGTGAGCGGTGACGAGATCCTGCTGGCGGCTGGAAAGGATCCGAACACAAACGGCCTTGCCCTCGACATTGCCGGTGTAAAGACCAATGGAAAGGGGGCTATTACCGTCAACGGGTTCATGCAGACTTCGCAGCCCCATATCTTCGCCGCCGGTGACGTCGTGGATCTGCCGCGGCGCCTCGAGACCACCGCCGGCCGCGAGGGGACGCTGGGCGCCCAAAACGCCCTGAGCGGGACGGAACACGGCATAGACTATGACACTGTCCCATACACGGTATTCACCGACCCGCAGCTTTCAGGCGTCGGCCTCACGGAGGAAGAGCTGATGGAACGTGAAGGCATCTGCTCCTGCAGGACCGTTTCTTTCGAAAAAATCCCCAAGGCCATCATCACGGGACGCACCGAGGGGTTGATCAGGATGGTGATAAACCCGAAGACGAGGCGAATCCGCGGCGTACACTTCCTGTCGAATCAGTCTTCGGAGTTGGCTTCCGTGGCCATGACGCTGATCAGGAACAAAAACACCATCGACGACGTCATCGAGTCCATGCCCGTGTTCCCGAGCATGGCCGAATCTATAAAACTCGCAGCCGTCTCGTTCACCCGGGACATCTCGGGTATCTCGTGCTGCGTATAAAATTGGTTCCTCCGGTTAATGCGTACCTTATTGAGTTAAGGAGCGGCTCACCGCTACAAGGCACGTTATGGAAGGATACGGAGGACACCTGAAATCTTTGGTTAAGGAACAGCTTGCCGCAGGCGTGACGAACGGGTGGTGAGATAAGGAGTTTAGTGCCCCTCCGGCTCTTCTCCCCTAACCAATTCCATATTGCTCACTTACAAAGGGAAGGAGACCGGCGCTTTTCAAATTCTCCAGTGGCGCCAGGAAGGTAACCTGAACAACTCCCGGTAGACGGCCGATTTCAATAGCTCCGGTAATTGTGGCGCGGTTCTTCACTTCCGGAACGCTCATCCCTAAGATATCGGCAGCTCGCTGCAACCCGTTTTCCGTAGCCTTATTTAAATCAGCTCCCGTTCCAACGACAGAGATAGGAGCGGATTTCTCCAGTCTTGGAAGGTCCCATTGTTTTGCCAGTATTTCGGCTTTTGCTCCTTCCTCGGAGTTAAAAGGCATAGCCAGGTAAGGGAGATCTTCGACAAGGGGAAAAAGTACCGGTCCCCGAAGCTCCCGTCCCTTCACCACCTCGACCTGCACCGTCACGACCCCGGACACATCCATAGTGTGTCCGGCAATTTCTCCGTCTCCCTGGAGCGCGTGCATGTCGCCCATATATACGCCTGCGCCAGGCACCTTCACAGGAGCCACCAGTATCGCTCCGGGCCGGACCGCGTCGATATCCATGTGTCCGTCGGTGCGCAGTTCGAGTTGCTCATCGGTAATTGCATAATCATGGGGCGCACCAATAAGAAACACCCCGAAATCGCCGGCATTGTGAGAATCCGGCATTTTCACGGCAGGGGTTGTTCCGAGCTGACCCATGAAGGGTCTCATCCGGGATATGACTCCGCTGAGGTCGTGAGGAGCAAAGAGCAGGGCTGAGTGCTGCGTGCAATTTCCCGAAAGCTGGGCGTAATTCCTGGCATTGCGGGCAATTCGCTCCGCTGTTTCTTTATCCACGGTCACCCCGAGAGATCTCTCCTCGTTGAAAACGACAGTATAGCCATTCTCGAACTGAAAGGCCGTTATTACGGTGCCGCAATTGGAACAGCGTACTGCATTTTGGCCGATTCCCTCTATCGTTGTCTCAGGATGCATGGTATCGCACCCGGGACATTTCTTAGCCACATATGGATCACCAAGGAAATGTCCATCAACCATACGATCCTGCCCGGAGGCTGTGGCGGCGGATGTGACTTTTATCTCCCGGATTCTGATGGCGAGAGCATCCCCCGGTTCTGCATTTTCCACATAAACCGGCCGAGTTACCTCATGACCACCCCTGAGGTGAGGGGTTATCATCGGCCCCCAACAACCAGGCATTGTGTTTGCCTCAATGGTACCACCATCCTTTACCGGACCTAGCATCGGCTCGTCGGGGTCCAGAATGCCGTTTGTGTAAGTTGAAACGACGACTTTTTCATTATTGCCTGCCATTTCTCTACCTCCTTACTATCGTTTTTCGGCAAATCTGAGTGTAGATAAACCGCCGGTTTCCCTTCGTCAATAAGTAGCTAAGGGTATTTTAGGGGAACCGGGTCGGGAAGGTCAAGTTCAAAAGGTGGTGAAAGAATAGGGTCATCCTGGAAATGCGTACCCGGATGAAGACCATATCCCACCATTCGTCATCGCGAGCTGAAACTATGCGAAGCGATCCCGTGGGCGACCGAAGGGCACCGTGACGATCTTTTCAGCTCCGCATGAGATTGCCGCGTCACTCTCGTCTTACTCGATGCTCCTCGCAATGACAGCAAAATAATAAAGGTACGCATTAACCGGATGAACCCAAACAATTATGATACTTGCAGTCCCATACCGTATGGCTTAAACTTCTTACATCGTTAAACGAAAGTCTCCTCTCCTGAAAGCTTTGAGCGGTTCACAAACGGGAGGCTTTCATCTACGCCCGGTATGGTCAAACTCCTTGGGTCCCACGGCAGAGCCGGGGGGGCTGAGTTTGCCGGGGCGATTCGAATAGGAACCAAGGAGGAAAGGGGAGTGGAAATGATCCACGACTACGATCCTGAGATCGAACCTGAATCAGAGATGTGGCTTAAAGCTGATGAGCCCGAGCGGGTGAACGCGGTGCTTCAGTACTGCGAGGCCGGCGAGGCGAACCTGCCGAATGTTCTTCTTCATGCCCAGATCCATGCGATGGTGGAAACCCAGACGGCAATGGGCGACGAGATTCCCGTGGCTGGGACGCTCCGGCGCCTGGTGGCTGACGGCCTTTCCCGCCACGAGGCCATCCATGCGGTTGGTTGGGTGCTCTCCCGGCACGGGTTCGATGTCATGAAAGGGCACACTGCGGGCGCTGATCCCAATTCACGGTACTTTGAAGATCTCAGGAAATTCACGGCGGCTCAGTGGCACGCGGAAAGTTCCCCTGAGTCCGGTAAGTGAAAATGACATTTTTCGTTATTCCGTGGAGTAAAAAGCCATGGATGGACTTTTTGCGAAGTCATCAACGCTGAATGTTAAACATTAGGTTTAAGGCCATAATAATTTGTTTTTACTGATTATTTTGCTGTCAAGAGACCAAGCTTAAGACGAGGAATAAAGGCCGGTACATTTTTCTTATAGTCGATATATTCCGGTCCGTATACTTCCTCGACATCGTGTTCTTCCCTCATGGCGAGCCTGTAATACATCACTATAAGAAAGGGGAACAGGAACAGGGTAATTAGTGTCGGCCATTGGATTAAAAAACCTATGGCAACCAGGATGATCCCGCTGTATTGGGGATGACGCATTCTGGAATAGATTCCCGTTGTTACGAGTTTGCCATCCGAATGATAAACCTGGCTCCACCCTTTGGTGATCCATATCACGCCAAAAACAATGACAACGTTACTCACGATCATCACTAATGCCCAGCCGTAAGCTATCTTGATTCCCAAAAAGGTGAGGAGATAAGCGGACAGGTGACCATATGAGTGTGTCAAAGGGATCTTGAGTCCGAACTGTGTTGATAATATATAGATAGTAAGCGGGAAACCATACATTTCGGCAAAAAGAGCGATGATAAAGGTGTACAACACACCGCCGCTGCGTTTTTCGAATTTAGTTTTTATAGGGATGTACCTGGTTATAAAGAAAAGGGCTACAATGATCATTCCCACAACCAGGGGCCATTTCCCATATGCGTAGTTCTGGCTCATATCCTGTTCCCCCATCTATTTGGTATACGTTCGAGCTTATGAATCATGAGTCTTTGTTGTTTGGTGAATGTGTCCCCCGGTGAGCGGGTATTATTTTCTGCCACGAGAGGTGTTCATACAAACTGGACCACATCAGGCCGAAGGTGAAAGCAAAAAGGTATTCTTCTATCGGGATTCCCAACACTATAATCCCCGAAAGGGCATCAAGTGTCCAGTATCTTTCAACGTAGGTCGGAAACGCCAGATCCAGAAGCTGGAAAAACAGAAAATAGAGAACCAGGAAGATTCCTCCGCCCACCCAGATCTTGCCCTTGAGGTCCGGCCGGCACCACAGAGACGCCATCGCTCCTACGATCATGGCCAGGATGCCGGGGTAGATGGCGTTCCAGGAAGTGGTCAGCGCTAGCAGAATGAAGACGATGACCGGGCTTATCAGTGCGAGCAGATGGAACCGGTGGTGAGGGTTGTGTCTTTCGTCCTTGTGCATCGGGACATGCCGCGTCGGCACCACCATCTCATAAAGGACCGTCGCGATACCTCCTATCGAAAAGCAGAAAATAAGGCTCTCGATATCGAACCCGGTTCTCTGGGCCAGGCCGAACAGGGTCGGGGGGTTCCAGTATGCCGGCACGAACAGCGGCTCGGTGAGCCCCAGGGGGGCTGTGAACAGACTCATTCGCAGCATCTGCTTCCTCGTTGAAGGCCTCGTAAAATATACAACGCCCCAAAAGGAAAGGAAACTCAGCGACCAGATAAGCCATGCGAACTTTTCCATTGTCTGACTCCATCAAGGCGGAAAAACCTGAATGTACCAAACTGATATTGTCGTAAGACCCCTTAGAAACTACAGATCCCCGCGTATATGCTCCAAGGTATAATAAACTATGGTATGATATCAACATTAGGGAATTCGTGCCAACGAAGAGTCGTCCGTCTCACAATCCGCCGGCGCGTTGCGCGTTGATGGTGGGGGCAAGGCATACGTCGGGATTCCGGTGAACATGTCGGCATGACAAAACGTTAAGCCTGATTTGGAGGGACTGTAATGAAGCCAGGCAGCGGTATCATCCTTGTCACGGGTTCCAACGGATCAATCGGCGATGCCGTGATGCGTCGGTTTACCGGTAAATTCGAACATGTCATCGGTTTCGACCGCAAGGCTCTCGCTCCGCCGCCACCCGATTGCGTGTACGTTCCGGTCGAGATCACATCAGACGACAATGTGCTGGAAGGTCTTCGCATCATCCGTGAACACCACGGGGAGCATGTCGCATCAGTGATTCATCTCGCGGCGTACTACGATTTCATGGGTAAGCCGAGCCCCCTGTATGATGAGATCACCGTTCGCGGTACCGGCCGCCTTCTGCGCGGGCTCAAGGAGGTGGGCCTCAAGGTCGAGCAGTTCGTTTTTTCCAGCACCATGCTGGTACACAAACCCGCGGAGCCGGGTTTGTTCATAACAGAAGACTGGCCGATTGAACCGACCTGGGCGTACCCGGAGTCAAAGGTTCGCACTGAGCAACTCCTCCTGGCGGAGCATGGCGACATTCCTGTCGTTTTGCTTCGTATCTCGGGTGTCTACGATGATTTCTGTAACTCGATACCATTGGCGCACCAGATCCAGCGTATCCACGAGCAGCAGCTCTCCGGCCATCTGTACTCGGGCGAGATCGCGCATGGTCAGGCCTTTATGCACAAGGATGATCTGGTGGACGCCATTGAACGCGTCGTGGAGCGTCGCGCCCAACTGCCGCCGGAAATACCGCTGCTGCTCGGAGAGCCGGAAACTCTAAGTTACGACGAGCTGCAGCATACCATTGCCAGGATTCTTCACGGCCGGTCGTGGGAGACCCACGAGGTCCCGGCGCCGCTGGCGAAGGCAGGCGCCTGGCTGGAGAACCAGATCCCCGGCCGGAAGCCGTTCATCAAGCCGTGGATGATCGACCGGGCCAACGACCATTATGCCCTCGACATCACTCGTGCGCGCACCCTCCTTGACTGGGAACCGAAACATTCGCTTCGTGCGGTCCTGCCGAAAATGCTGGCGGCATTGAAGCAGGACCCGTTAGGCTGGTATCGGCAGAACAACCTCGACCCTCCAGAGGGCCTCAAAGAACGGAACGATGGTTTATGAGATCGGAACACGAACACACCTTGAAGCACGGTGAACATAATATGGATTCCATGGACAGCCACGGAAACATGACGGATATGACGCTGAACATGCGCCGCCGGTGGTTATGGACCAACTTTACTATCGTGGGACTTGGTTTCTGGCTGATCACCAGCCCGTTTACCTTCGGCTATGTGAAACCGGCAATGATCTGGAGCGATGTGGTCAGTGGCCTGTTGCTTGCCTTGTTTGCCCTGTTGGCGATGTTCCCGCAATTTGATTCCTGGGGGCGCTGGAGTGTTGCCCTGGTGGGGATATGGCTTCAGTTCGCACCCCTTGTATTCTGGACCAAAAGCCCGGCTGCGTTTGCGAACGACACCTTGATCGGCACGTTAGCCATTGCGTTTTCAGTCCTCGTGCCCTCGATGCCCGGCATGGCGCATCATATGGAGATGGCCAAATCAGGCCCGGAAATTCCACCAGGCTGGAGCTACAATCCATCAACCTGGCATCAGCGTGCGCCGATGATCGTCATCGCGTTTGCCGGCTGGTTGATTTCCCGTTATCTCGCGGCATTCCAGTTGGGTTTTATCCCCACGATCTGGGAACCGCTTTTTGGACAGGGCACTGTGAACGTGTTGACTTCAGACGTGTCGCGGAAATTTCCTATCTCCGATGCCGGACTTGGCGCGGTGGCCTATACCCTGGAGATGCTCATGGCCTGGATGGGCGGCAAGACGCGCTGGCGTTCCATGCCGTGGATGGTGACAGGCTTTTTCATCCTCGTCGTGCCGCTCGGCGTCACGAGCATCGTGCTGGTGATCCTGCAGCCGGTTGTTGTGGGTTACTGGTGCACGTTATGTCTGATAACCGCATTGCTCATGCTCCTGATGATCCCGTTCACCGTGGATGAGCTGGTCGCGATGGGGCAGTTTCTCAAGCAGAGCGTGCGTGAAGGAAATTCTCTGTGGCGGACATTCTGGATCGGGGGGACGCTGAACCTGGAGAACACGGACGAAAGAACGCCATTGTACGGGACCCCCGTTAAAGAGCACTTTCCCGCAATGTCCTGGGGAGTCACGATGCCATGGACGCTGCTTCTCAGCGCGGCCTTCGGCCTATGGCTCATGCTTTCGCCTGTGGTGCTTGGCACGATGGGTAGAGCAGCGGTCAGCAACAATATTTTTGGCGCGCTCATTGTAACTGTCGCAGTGATAGCCATGGCTGAAATTATCAGGGCCGGCCGTTTTATCAATGTTTTATTCAGTGCGTGGGTCATCGCTTCACCCTGGCTGCTTGCAGGGGCCGGCACCAGCACAATATTGAACAATACAATCGTCGGCGTTCTGCTGATCTTGCTGTGCATTCCTCGCGGTACCATTAAGGAAAAGTATGGGACGTGGGATCGGCTGATAGTGTGATTAAGCGGAAGTTCATCTCTTCTCGTTCATTGACTGAACAGTCAACGTGTCGTTCATGCTCCCCTGTCGATAGCCCTCAAGGTCTACCGTTACGTAAGTAAACCCGAGCTCACGAAAGCGCCCAACGAGGTCCTCCTGTTTCAGAAGGACCTCGATGTCCCCCGGTTCGACCTCGATGCGTGCAAGGTTTCCGTGGTGACGGACACGGTATTGTCGGATACCGAGAGATCGAAGGTACTCCTCCGCAAGGGCCACCCGGGACAGCTTCTCCTCTGTTATCTCCTCATGGTAGGGGAAGCGGCTGGCGAGGCAGGCGAAGGCGGGTTTGTTCCAGGTGGGAATCCCGAGTTCCTTCGACAGGGTTCGAACCTCTTCTTTGTTCAGTCTCGCCTGGATGAGGGGTGAAACCACGTTCTGCTCTTCTGCGGCCTTCCGGCCGGGTCGGTAGTCGGCAATGTCGCTTACTGTAGACCCGTCCGCCACGTGTCTGAGGCCCTCCTCGTCGGCGATCATGCGCATGGTGGCAAACAGCTCCGATTTGCAATAATAGCATCGCTCCGGAGGATTGTGGCGGAAGTTGGGGATCGCCAGTTCTGAGGTTTCCATGACGCGGTGGCGAAACCCGAACCCCTCGGCCATGGACACCGCTTCTTCGCCTTCACGCTTCGGATAGGTCTCCGAGCGGGCTGTGACCGCCAAGGCCCTGTTCCCCAGCTCATCGGCGGCGACCCACATAAGAAAGGTGCTGTCGACCCCTCCGGAATAGGCGACGACGACTGATCCCAGCTTCCTGAGGATCTCCCGCAGATGAGCCAGTTTTGCACCGGGTACTGCTGCAGTTTTCAAAGTTTTTCCCATCAGCTTCTCCGTCTCGATGCCGCCGGTGCCTATGCCGGATACAAGGATATCAACCGTTCCGATATGTGTCCAGGAATAGTCTTTCAGCACAAGGGGATGAAAAAACTCCTTTACATACCCTAGGGGGGTAGGGTATATTTTAACCATGAGAGCAGAGCTGATATAATATCAAGAGGGAGATTGACATGCATGGGCACAGACAGATCGTTCGCTTTAATCGGATCAAGGGGCAAGTCAGGGGCATCAAATGGATATCGGGTCTCTTTTGCACCCGATACAGAAATGGAGGTTAAGGATGGTTTCGAAACTGATAGGATTGGCGGTAATTTTAGCTCTGGGATTCATGATATTCCGACCCAGGCACGGAAACGTCGGCCACGCACATCATGAAGATGATCCGGAATCAAGTGCCCGGGACGATAACAGCACCGCTAAGCACACAAAAAAAGGCGGGGGCTGCTGTGGTTGACGGGCCGCATTGCCGAACACGTCATGATGCGGAATTATTTCACTGAGTTATGGAAACCCTCCGCGTGCGATGATCGAGTATGGGGGCTGGGTAAAAACGAAATGGAGAGAGGCTTATGAAACCGGAAAAGAAGGGTTCAGAGATGGTGGTTGATCCGATATGCGGCATGGAGGTGGATGAGAGCACAGCCCTTTCCGGGGAGAAGGACGGTAAGACCTGGTACTTCTGCAGCCCCGGGTGCAGGGACAAATTCCTGACTCCGGATTCCGGAGCCGGAAGTCCGGAGTCGGGAGTCCAGGGTCCAGAGGAAGAGAATGGTGCTCCGGAACTCGAGGCGGGGGTCTCAGTTGAAGCCCGTGAAATACCTTTGCCGGAGAAAAGTGATGCGGAGGCACCCGCCGAAAAGACGGTCACCATGGGAATAACCGGCATGCACTGCGCATCGTGCGCGTCGACCATCGAAAAGGCTCTGTCGAAGCTTGACGGCATGTCGGAAGCAAACGTCAACTTCGCGGCCGAATCGGCGATGGTCCGATTCGACCCCGCCGCCGTCTCTTACCAGGACCTTGAAAAGGCCATCGTGGACGCAGGCTATACACCCCATATAAGAGAGGCGCGCGCCGGGCACCTTGACCTGAAGGTCGTAGGAATGGACAACCCCCACTGCCTTGGAACGGTTCAGGGCGTCCTGAACAGCTTGCGGGGGATCCTATCCAAGGAACTTTTCATCAACGAGAGGGCCAAGATCGACTTCGATCCTGCCGTTATCAGCAGGGAAGAGATCTTCCAGACGATACGGGACGCGGGATACACACCCCTGGAGGAGACGGAAGAGACCCTGGACCGGGAGAAGGAGGCGAGGGACCGGGAGATCAAGATCCTCAAGCTCAAGTTCATCTTCTCGGCTGTCCTGGGCCTGCCTCTCGTCACCCTCACCATGGGGCCCCTGGTGGGCATACCGGTGCCCCACATGCCGGCCAGGTGGGAGTCCATCCTGCAGTTCCTCCTGGCCACTCCCATACTGTTCGTCAACTACCAGTTCTACACGAGGGGTATTCTCTCGGTTATCAAGACCCGGATGGCAACCATGGACACACTGGTGGCCCTTGGTACCGGCGCCGCCTGGATCTACAGTACGGCGGTACTGGTCGCCATCTGGTCCGGGAAGCCCGGCTACTCGGCAGAGAATCTTTATTTTGAGGTCGCCGGGCTTCTTATTGTCTTCATACTGATGGGTAAGTGGCTTGAGGCCATAGCCAAGGGAAAGACCTCCGAAGCGATCAGGTCGCTGATGGGGCTCCAGGCCAAAACCGCCCTCGTCGTGCGAGACGGCCGGGAGATGGAGATCCCGGTTGAGGAGGTGCACACGGGCGATGAAGTGTTGGTCAAACCGGGACAGAAGATCCCCGTGGACGGAATCATCATTGACGGGTATTCGGCCGTGGACGAGTCGATGCTCACGGGTGAGAGTATCCCGGTGGAAAAAACCGTGGGCGACGAGGTCGTCGGGGCCACCATGAACAGGACCGGCTCCTTCAGATTCAGGGCCACCAAGGTCGGCAAGGACACGGCCCTGGCTCAGATCATCAACCTGGTGGAAGAGGCCCAGGGCTCCAAGGCCCCTATCCAGGCGTTGGCGGATCTCATTTCGGCTTATTTCGTTCCGGGTGTGGTAGTAATCGCCCTGGTCGCTTTCGGCATCTGGATGCTGGCCGGCCAGAGCTTCATCTTCGCCCTGACCGTGTTCATCGCTGTGCTCATCATTGCCTGTCCCTGCGCCCTGGGGCTGGCAACCCCCACCGCCGTCATGGTGGGCACCGGGTTGGGTGCCAAGAACGGGGTCCTCATCAAGAGCGCGGAGGCGCTTCAGATAGCACATAAAATAGACACGGTGGTGTTCGACAAGACAGGCACATTGACCAAAGGGGAACCCGAGTTAACCGATGTGGGGACCTTCGGGGACTGGGACTCCGACCTTTTGCTTCAACTTGCCGCTTCCGTCGAGAAGAACTCGGAACACCCTCTGGGAGAGGCGATCGTGAACGGCGCTCTTGCCAAGGGTCTGGAGTTGACGCCGCCTGAGGACTTTATCTCCATTACCGGGAAAGGTGTCGAGGGCACTGTGAACAGCCGGAAAGTTGTCATCGGAAACCGGGCCTACTTTACCGAGGCGGGTCTGGACCTGAAGGACGCAGACGAGGCGATGACCGGGCTTGAGGAGCAGGGCAAAACGTCGATGATCGTCGGTGTTGACAACGATGTTGCCGGAATCCTGGCGGTGGCCGACACCCTTAAGGAACACTCTGCGGCGGCTGTCGGGGCTCTGCAAAAGATGGGTAAGGAGGTGGTAATGATCACCGGCGACAATAGAAGGACCGCTAAGGCCATCGCCGCCCAGGTGGGGATAAACAGGGTGCTTAGCGAGGTGCTTCCCCAGGACAAATCAGCCGAGGTGAAAAAACTCCAGGACGATGGTCTCAAGGTCGCCATGGTTGGGGACGGCATCAACGACGCCCCCGCGCTGATCCAGGCGGACATCGGGATCGCCATCGGCAGCGGCACGGATGTGGCTATAGAATCAGGCGACATCGTGCTTATCAAGGACGACATCCGGGATGTGGTCATGGCCATGGATCTGTCCAGCTTCGCCATGCGCAAGATCAAACAGAACCTTTTCTGGGCCTTTATATACAACGCCCTCGGTCTCCCCATTGCCGCCGGCATCCTGTATCCGTTCACAGGGTTTCTGCTCAGTCCGATCATCGCCGGAGCGGCTATGGCCTTCAGCTCCGTGTCCGTCGTTACAAACTCACTACTGATGCGCAGGTACAGGCGCAGGATATGAAATGGATCAGGTAAAAAAGAGTGAGGAGGAAAAAACATGAGAGCAAAACTGGATCCCCGGGCGCTTGGCGTGTCGAGCGCTGTCGTCTCAGCGGCCGTGATGCTGCTCCTCGGAATTCTGGGCAACCTCGGGCTATACGGAGGAGCCGTGGAGATGATGATGAAGTGGCACATGATCTTTTCCCTCAGCCCTCTCGGGATCATCGGGGGGATGGTGGAGGCGGCTGTCATAAGCTTTGTTCTGCTCTACTCATTCGGGGTTGTTTACAACAGGATCGTGTGAGATTTCAGTTTCCATACACCAGCTTTCAACGACCAGGGGCCGTTGCCGGATATTGCCGGGCGAGGGAAACGGCGCCGGATAAATGCAAGACCCCCTGGTCGTTAGTTGTTTGCACTTGAAATGGGGACAGACGTACGGATATTATGCAGGGGGGCGAAAAACTTGTGAAGCGCGGGGAGGACAGCGACCATGAACACGGTGAAAATAATCGGCGCTGGTCCAGCGGGACTCGTCGCCGCCATCGTCCTGCGCCGTCACGGTATCCCGGTGACGATTTTTGAGAAGTCCCCGGATGTCGGCCACAGGTTGAGCGGTGATTTTCAGGGGCTCGAAAACTGGAGCTCGAATGTCGACGTCACCGAAACGCTGAAAAATATGGGTGTCGAAATAAACTTTCTCTGCGAACCCTATTTTGGAGGAGTCATCCATTCCCGTGGGATGGAGCCTGTTGTCATAAAGTCGGAAAAACCCAGTTTCTACCTCGTTAAAAGGGGACCCATGTCCGGCACCCTCGACACGGGCCTGAAGGAACAGGCCCAGGCGCTGGGCACAGAGATTCTGTTCGAACACGGCATGGATCACCTTTCGGGGCCGGCCATAGTGGGAATCGGCCCGAAGGGGGCCGATGTGATCGCCATGGGCATCACCTTTGACACATCCATGGAAGACACGGCGGTCGTGGTCCTTGATGATGATATCGCTCCCAAAGGTTACGCTTACCTTCTTGTAAACGGGGGCTATGGGACCATGGCCACTGTCCTTTACCGAAATTATCGAAGGAGCGAGGAGTACTTTGATAACATGATGCGTTTTTTTAACACGAAAATGGATGCCGACGTCAGAAACGAGAGGAAGTTCGGGGGCTTCGGTAACTTTTTCCTGCGGGACACGCAGGTTCGCAACGGCAAGCTTTATATCGGTGAGACAGCTGGGTTTCAGGATTGTCTGTGGGGGTTCGGGATGAGGTATTCGATCGCATCAGGCTGTCTTGCCGCCAGGAGCCTCATAGAGAAAACCAGCTACGACGCCCTGTGGAAAAATGAACTGGCACCCATGCTCGAGACCTCTCTCATAAACAGGTTCCTGTATGAGAAGCTCGGCCATGCGGGTTACAGGTACCTGACGAGGAAGCTCGCCAAAGGTGATTCCAACACATTCCTGATGCACCATTACAACCGCTCCCGTATAAAGCACCTGCTTCTTCCCAAAGCCAGGAAAAACTATGTCAACAGGGTCAAGGACGAGAGCTGCAACCACCTGAACTGCACGTGCATCTGGTGCAGATGCGAACGTCCCACCAAAACATTATGAACGCGCCCACGGAGGGGCGCGCAAATCGAAAGGGGAGTAAGTGAAAAAAGATCCCATATGCAAGATGGATATCGACGAAAGAACTGCTCTTACAACAGAATGTGACAACAAGATCTTTTATTTCTGCTCCGAAGGCTGCAGGGACAAATTCCTGGCGGAGAGGGTATGTGAACTCCCCCGCACTTCCTACGATCTCATTATTATCGGCGGCGGACCCGCCGGGCTCACGGCGGCTGTCTATGCGGACACGCTTAAAATTGATGCCTTCCTGCTGGCTAAAGATCTCGGCGGTCAGGCCATAGACAGCACGAAAGTAGAGAACTACATGGGTTTCGACTTCATCACGGGACCTGAACTGACTGAAAAGTTTCAGCGCCAGTTGCTCCACTCACACTATATAGACCACCTGATCGCTGAAGCGGATAAGATCGAAACCGTCCAGGGTGGTTTCAACGTTACTACATCGGAGCTTAAGATCTATTTTGCAAAAACCCTGATCATTTCAACCGGTATGACGAGGAGAAAACTGGATGTTCCCGGTGAGGAGGAGTTCCAGAGAAAAGGACTCTTTTACGGCAATATCCAGGATTTTTCCTTTGTGACAGGGGAAGATGTCGCTATCATCGGGGGGGGTAATTCGGCCGTGCAGATCGTTGAGAAAGTGCGAACCGTCGTCAAAAATATAAATCTCATCTCCGACTGCAAACTAAGTGCTGATCCGTCGCTTGTGGCTCGTATATGCAGATTCGAGAACCTCAACATGTACGAAGGATACAAAGTAGTTGATTTTAAGGGCGAGAGTGCATTGTCCGGTTTGACGATCAGAAAGATAGCCGGGGAGGAGACGTTATACCTGCCGGCCGGGGGCGTATTCATTGCCATCGGCTTGCAGCCTAACTCCCATCTGGTTTCGGATATTGTCGAACTCAACGAAAACGGGGAGATCACCATCGGCCCCGATTGCTCAACGTCCTGTCCCGGGCTCTTTGCGGCCGGGGACGTTACCGACGCTTTCGGAAAGAGGATTATCATAGCTTCGGGAGAAGGTGCGAAGGCAGCTTTGGCTGCAAGGCGGCACCTTCTGAATCTCAGGAAGACAGCGGATTGAGGGGGATATCAGGATATGGAGAAACATAACATGCAGGCACATTCAGCGCAGGGCGAACACAAGGGGCACAGTTCGCACCACGAGCACATGGTGGCCGATTTCAAGGGGCGCTTCAAGATCTGCCTCGCCCTGACGGTCCCTGTCCTCGCCCTGTCTCCCATGGTCCAGTCGTTCCTCGGGATCGAGGGACGGATCGTTTTCCCCGGCGATTCCCTGGTCCTGTTCGTGCTTGCCTCAGTGGTTTATTTTTTCGGCGGGTGGCCGTTCCTTAAGGGTCTGTTCACTGAAGTCGCCGCCCGCCGGCCGGGAATGATGACCCTTATCGCCGTGGCCATATCGGCGGCGTACGGCTACAGCGCCGCGGTGGTTTTCGGCCTTCCCGGAAAGGTGTTTTTCTGGGAACTGGTTACCCTAATCGACATCATGCTGCTCGGTCACTGGATCGAGATGCGGTCCGTCATGGGCGCGTCCCGCGCCCTGGAGGAGCTGGTGCGGCTCCTGCCCTCCGAAGCCCACCTCGTCGCGGATGACGGATCCGTCAGTGACGTCCCGGTCGACACCCTGGTCAAGGGGGACCGATTCGTGGTCAAGCCTGGTGAGAAAGTCCCCACGGATGGCACTGTGGTGGAGGGAAGTACCACGGTGAACGAATCCATGCTTACCGGTGAATCGGTGCCGGTAGGAAAGAAGGCGGGCGACGGAGTGGTGGGCGGTGCCATCAACAACGAGGGTTCCATCACCGTGGCTGTGGAAAAAGTGGGCGAGGAAACCTTTCTCGCCCAGGTGGTGACGATGGTCCGGAATGCCCAGGAGACGAGGTCGCGCAGCCAGGATCTGGCCAACCGTGCCGCCTTCTGGCTCACCGTCATTGCCCTGAGTGTTGGATCGCTGACCCTGATCGTGTGGCTGCTCCTGGGCCAGGACTTCGCATACGCGATGGAGCGCATGGTTACCGTCATGGTCATAACGTGTCCTCACGCTCTCGGTCTCGCCGTCCCTCTTGTTGTGGCCGTGTCCACTTCCCTCGCGGCGTCCAGCGGTCTGCTGCTGCGCGACCGGGCCGCCTTCGAGAGGTCCCGGCTCATCGACGCCGTTGTTTTCGATAAAACCGGGACTCTCACCGAAGGTCTTTTCGGGGTCCGGGGGATCATTCCATCCGAGAACATAACCGGGGAAGAGATCCTGCGTCTCGCGGCATCGGTGGAAAGCCTGTCAGAGCACCCCATTGCTCAGGGAGTTGTCGCCGAGGCCTCCACCCGTGAGATCATAGTCCCCCCGGCCGTTGATTTTTACGCAGTCAAGGGGAAGGGAGCAACGGCCACGGTGGAAGGGCGGAAGATCATGGTGGCAAGCCCGGGCTACCTGCGGGAAAGGGGCCTTCATTTTGACGAAGAACCCCTCGCTGAGCACTATTCAGAAGGCCGGACGGTGGTCTTCGTGCTGGAGGGGGACACCATCCTGGGCGCCATTGCCCTGGGCGACGTTATAAGACCCGCGTCCGTGGAAGCTGTGGAGCGACTTCACGCCATGGGGATCAAGTGCGTGATGCTCACGGGAGACCACAGTAAGGTGGCTGCCGCCGTTTCCAAGACCTTGGGTCTTGATGAGTATTTTGCGGAAGTCCTTCCCGACCAGAAGGCGGCCACGATCAGGAAGCTCATGGAAGATGGACAGAAAGTCGCCATGATCGGGGACGGCGTCAACGACGCGCCGGCCCTGGCAACGGCCGATCTGGGAATTGCCATCGGTGCGGGCACCGACGTTGCTGTGGAGACGGCCGACGTCGTCCTGGTCCGCAGTGATCCCCGCGACGTGGCGGCTATCTTCGAATTGGCGAGGGCCACATACCGCAAGATGGTCCAGAACCTGGCCTGGGCGACGGGCTACAACATCTTCGCCATCCCGCTGGCGGCAGGAGTGCTTGCCGGCAAGGGCATTGTCCTCAGCCCGGCCATGGGGGCCCTTCTCATGTCGCTGAGCACTGTTGTCGTGGCGATCAATGCGCGGACGCTCAAGATGCGGTAAACCCATCCGTACCACGCAGTACCTACCATCTTTTTTGCTTGTGGAAAAGCCGGCTTCGAATGGTATTTTGGAAAATCGCGGTTATACTTGTACGGACTGCGAAACGGGCGAAATGCGTTCAATAATGTGAATCCGTTTTTCGCCGGATATTTGATTGCATATCGGGTTCACCCGACAGGCACCAAGGGAGGACAGGGTTATGATGGGAGGATGGGGCAATCATGGCTACGGAATGTGGGGGGCGGGAGGTATGATCATGATGATCTTTTTCTGGGCCGTCATTATCGTGGGGGCCGTACTTATCTTCCGTTATTTCACCGCGGGACGCGGAGGCATCGCCGCCGGGCAGGGTGGCGGATCCATGGCCCGTGATCGGAATCCCATGGAGATCCTCAGGGAGCGGTACGCGAAGGGCGAGATCGACACCGAGGAGTTCGAGCAGAGGAAGCGCACCCTGGAGGGGGAAGGATGAGCGATAAAAGATCCCGCCGGACCCTGTGGTGGGGCCTCGGCCTGATGATCCTGGGAATCGCCGGGGTCTGTCTGTACGGCGCCGGGAGCAGGCATATGGCTTCCTTCTCAGGATGGGGGGCCGGGGGGGTCTATGACAAGGGGTCATACTCGTCTGCCGGGGAGCGCATCTACTATCTCGGAATCGACGGCGAGGGACAGAGAATCCGGTTCCGGGGAGGGCCCCACTGGCTCCGCATGATGGGGGGGTCCTGCGTCAACTGCCATGGTCCGGACGGCAAGGGCGGCCTGCCGGTGATGATGGGGACGCACATCCCGGGCGACATCCGGTATTCCTCGCTTATTTCAGGCAAGCATCACGGTGAGGCAGACGACGGAGAAGAGGCCGCATACACCGATGAGGGGATCAAAAAGGCTATTCGCGATGGCATCGAGCCCTCGGGAGAGTCCATGGACCGGACCATGCCCAGGTGGAACATATCGGATGAAGACATGAACGATCTGCTGGAGTATCTTAAAGTACTGGGTTGACAAAATGCTGAATGTGAAGCCCGCGATATTTTATCCGGCGGTATAGGAAATCCTGTATCTGAATGAATCCGGGTCAAGCCAGTCCAGGGTTTTTCCCCCTATCTGTGCGTAGGGATACATGAGATAATTCACCGGCCCGCCGCTCTGCGGCGGGTTGAGTGTCAGGTCCCGGCCCTCCCCGAGCTTCACCCTGTAAGGGTCGACCCCGCCCCAGAAGTATTCCCGGTACTCGGCAGTCTTCGCGTCCCCGGCATCCAGCTTCTCCTTCAGTACCATCTTCAGGACGTCGGCAGGGTCCACGACGACCCACCCGTATCCCGGCAGGTAGTACTCCGCCCAGCAGTGCTGCCATTTGGTGATGTCTGTTGTGCCGCCCTTTCCAAGGCGTATTCCGAACACCTCGCGGGAGGGAACCCCGGCCGCGCGTGTCAGGGCAACGAATACGGAAGAGATGTCGGCGCACTTGCCCCCCAGGGAGTTCAGAAGGGAGTCGACGTCGCCCGACCCGCACCCGCGGGTATTCGGGTCACGGAACATATTCTCGCTGACCCAGTCGTATATTGCCCTGGCCTGATCCCTCACACCCATCCTTCCCGCTGTTATGCTGTCAGCCAGTTTCCTGATCTCGCCGTCGGTGGGGCCGAGCCGGGTAGGTTTTAGGTACAGGGCGAAGTTGGCCGGGTCCCACGGCGCCTCGCCGGCCGGCAGATCCCTTGTAAGCCTTTCCTCGCGCTCCACCGTGAAGGAGAATGTCAGCTTCCGGCTTTTCGCGTTCCCGTCCCAACGAGCGTACAGCATGGGCGTTCCGTATTCACGGTCGGTGTATACGGCCGATTCGGCGAAGTCGCCCGTTATCCTGATTTTCTTAATCAGCTGGTTCCCGTCAGACACGGGATAGGGGATCCAGAGCTGGGCATCCTTCCCGGGTTGGTGGGAGGTGAGGTCAAACTCCATGGTGATGGTGCCGGACTGTGGCCCGGCCAGGGCGGCAGACGGGATAAGGCCCAGGAAAAAGGCCAGGATAAGCGGAAAAAGCCTTCCCATTGGGTTCCTCCTTACAAATAGACGACCAGGAATATCGGCGGATAGAATCTTGGGATGGAAGATAGCATGGAAAATAGACAGAATCAATATTAGAGATAGAAATTGTAGATAGCGAAAAGGTTGACCTCGCGGGCATTGACAAACCCCTATTATTGACTATATGATTATATAAACAGATATCAAAATGCCGTGAGGATCGCCATGATAAACAATCGGGAAGATCGCTGTGACAGCCGGATTATCCATGAGGACCGGATCGAGAGGGCGAGGAAGTCAGCTCTGGATCCAGCCGAGGTAGAGCATTTGTCGCGATTCTTCAAAGCATTCGGGGATCCAACACGGCTTAACATTCTGCGTGCACTCAAATCCGGAGAAATATGTGTGTGCGACATTGCGGCTACCCTCGGGATCACGGAATCAGCCATCAGCCACCAGTTGCGGCTCTTGCGGCAACTGAATCTGGTGGCCAACCGCAGAGAAGGCACAATTCTATATTACCGTCTCAATGATGAACATATAGAGGACATGCTCCAACTGGCGCTGGAGCACGTTCGCGAATAAACACCGGGCTTGCCGTATTCGATAAGGAGACGATATCTCATGTTCGCCATACTGCACGGTTTTTTGACAGTCCTCACGGAGACTTGGGATATCCTCCTGGCGTCGGCCATTTACGTCCTGTTCGGCATCCTCATCGCGGGATTGCTGAAGATGTTTCTATCGCCCGAGACCGTGGCAAAACAACTGGGCAAGGGACGGTTTCTTCCCGTTATCAAGGCTGCGTTTTTCGGCATCCCCATCCCTCTTTGCTCCTGCGGTGTTTTGCCGGCCGCGGCGTCCCTGAGAAAACAGGGAGCCAACAGGGGCGCCACGGTGGCCTTTCTTATCTCAACGCCTGAGTCGGGTGTGGATTCCATAGCCATCAGCTATGCTCTGCTTGACCCCATCATGACTGTGGCCAGACCCCTGGTGGCATTCGTTACGGCTTTCATCGCGGGGATCAGCGAAAACTTCATGGCCTCTCCAGATCCCCTTGCCGATGAAAAGGCCAATGCCGCATGTCCGGTGGACGGCTGCTGCGACGGCGAAAACTGCCCCCCCGAGCAGCACCGTCATCATCATTCTTTTTTCGAAAAGGTTCGGACAGGAATGCGTTATTCCTTTAGTGAACTCTGGGGTGACCTTGCCGGTTGGTTCTTCATCGGACTTCTGCTGGCAGGCATCATTACCGCAGCTGTTCCGGAGGACCTTTTTTCATCACATCTGGGCGGCGGTCTGTCGTCCATGCTGATCATGCTCGTGATAGGTATCCCCCTTTACATCTGCGCCACCGCTTCGACGCCCATCGCTGCGGCGCTGGTGCTTAAGGGGGTAAGCCCGGGCGCGGCACTGGTTTTTCTCCTGGTCGGTCCGGCAACAAACCTGGCCTCTCTTTCCGTCCTTGTCGGGTTCCTCGGGAAAAGAGCTACGGTCCTCTACCTGGCGGTCATCGCTTCCGTAAGCGTTCTGGCGGGCCTGCTCCTGGATCAGATCTACGGTCTGGCAGGAATATCTCCGCAGGCGGTGATAGGACAGGCAGGGGAGGTGATTCCAGGGTGGTTGCAATTTGCTGGAGCTGTTGTCCTCCTGATACTGTCAATCCGCCCCCTGACGACGATGGTAAAAAGATGGATTCATAGGCTGGGTGTCATCAGGAAAGCGCCGACGGGGACCGACAACTGTTGTTCAGACGGTTGCAGCAGATAATAGTCGATCCGGATTTTCTTTCCTCAATTTCCAGGTAAAACCCCGATACGTCCTGATCCCATTTTGGTGCAGCGAAATCACCACATGTATCGTATTTTTCTATTCGATGTATTGATTTTTCCCATGATATAGGATATTGGTGAAATCGGTTCGTCCGGCTAATGCGTACCTTTATTATTTTGCTGTCATTGCGAGGGGCATCGAGGGAGACGAGAGCGACGCGGCAATCCCGGGCGGATTCGTTAACTTTGCGGTCAGTTGGCTCTTTCCACAATCCGGTCCACATCCAGGTACTCATTTCCAGGATGAACCCAAATTTGAGGGCCATAAATTAGCCGGCCGTGTTTGCATTAAGGGGGAAAATAATGAGTGAAGACTATCGTTCTATGTGGGCGGATTTGGGACTTGATCTTGAGGCCCATGACGCCTTGCTGGGCGTTTTGGGGAAAGCCTATCAAGACATTTATTTGTCACAGAAAGATCGCCCTGATGGAATGGGTTATTTCGACTTTGTGATGAGTGAGGTCCATGGCCTGCGGATCAGGGAGCTTCTGGATGAAAAAGAAGCAGGCCGGAAAATCATTGGTTCATACTGTGTTTTTGTACCGGAAGAAATCGTTCTGGCTGCCAACGCCACACTGGTGGGACTGTGCTCAGGAGCTGATTTCGCTATGGATGAAGTGGAAAAGCTCTTGCCGCGCAATACCTGTGCCCTGATCAAGTCATTGTTTGGGTTTAAACTCGGCAAGGTCTGCCCTTATCTGGAAAGCACAGACATGATTGTCGGCGAGAACACCTGTGACGGCAAGAAAAAAGCTTATGAATCTTTAAACCATCTGGTGAAAAATCTCTATATTATGGATCTGCCACAGGTTAAGTCCGAACAGGGTCGAACACTCCTGAAATCTGAATACGATCGTTTCAAAACCGCGGTCGAGGAACTCACCGGCGTCTCCATTACCGCCGAATCGTTGAAGCAGGCGATTCAGATGGTGAATGCCAAACGATCCGCCATTCATCGTCTCTCATCCCTGCGCAAAGCTGACCCGGCACCCATATCCGGTTTGGACGCCCTGTTGGCCAACCAGGTCTTTTTTTATGACAACCCGGCCCGCTTTACGGAATCCGTGAATAAGATCTGTGATGCGTTGGAGAATCGTATTGCGGAGAAAAAGGGAGTTTTCCCGGAAAAGACTCCCCGTATCCTCGTATCCGGCTGCCCCCAGGCGGTGCCCAATTGGAAGCTGCCCTTTATCGTGGAAACTTCCGGCGCGGTTATCGTTGGCGAGGAATCCTGTGTGGGTGAACGGGGCACCCGTAATCTCACGGACGAATCCTGCCGAACAGTCGAGGAGATGATGGAAGCCATTGTGGATCGTTATTACCAGGTGGATTGCGCCATTTTCACGCCCAATCCGGAACGCCTGAAACATATCCAGGAAATGGTCGCTACCTACAAGGCTAACGGGGTGATCCACTATAGTTTGCAGTTCTGCCAACCCTATCTCATGGAATCCATTTCGGTTGAAAAAGCCCTTGAGGAAAAGAATATTCCCACCCTGCGCATCGAGACCGATTACAGCATGGAGGATGTCGGCCAGTTAAAAACCCGGATTGAAGCCTTTATCGAGCAAATTCAGTAGCTTTCGGGAGTTATAGGTAAATATGTGTTTTGCGGGAATCGACATCGGCTCGCGCACCATTGAACTGGTGGTTGTGGATGATGCGGGTGAAATCGTCCTCAGCCTTCAGACAGACACCGGCTTTGATCCCAAAAGCGAGGCCGATAATCTGGTAAATGGGGTGAGCTTTGATCGTATCATGGCCACCGGCTACGGCCGAAACCTGTTTGAGATCTCCTTCGATGCGCCGACGGTCACGGAAATCAAAGCCCATGTCAGGGGTGTACTGGCCATTTTCCCCGGTGCGCGGACCGTGCTGGATATCGGTGGACAGGACAGCAAGGCCATTGTGCTGTACGAAAACGGTAAAGTGAAAAAATTCGAAATGAACGACCGCTGCGCAGCCGGCACCGGAAAATTTTTGGAGATTATGGCCAAGACGCTGGGTTTTGAAATCGAGGCCTTTGGCCGGGAAGCACTTATGGCGAAGAAAGATCTCAATATTTCCAGCATGTGTACGGTATTTGCCGAATCCGAGGTCACTTCCCTGATCGCAAAAGGGCTAAGCCGCAGGGAAATCGCCCGGGGTTTGCACACCAGCGTCATCCGCCGGGCCGCCAGCATGATCAATCGTGTGTCATCGGAAGGGGATATTGTTTTTACCGGCGGTGTGGCCAAAAATCAGTGTATACGTAAACTCCTTTCAGAAAAATTGGGTCGTGAAATCCACATACCCGATGATCCGCAAATGATTGGCGCTCTGGGTGCGGCGCTGCTGGCTGCGGACAATCGGTGATGGATTGTACAAACACCGCCTACTAGGCGCGCACGAAGTTTGATTTGAAGGTCCATAGAGAGAGATCCTATCGGGTAGAAGTTGGTAGCGACCATGTTCACCTTTTTATATCCTATCGTCCGAGTTATAATATCAATTAGGTAGTGCAATGGCTGAAGAGGATCAGTCCCGGGACGCTTCTTCAGGGGTTTCTCGGCTCGGTGTCGGGGAACGTCATCCGCCGTTTTCTTAGGCCGGTTATCGTTATCAAGAGGTGACGGCCTGTTTGTCTGCAGTGAAGGTTGAAAATCGATCATGTCGAAACAACGTCAGATCGTAGAGGAACTGCTCGCCATGGCGGGTGTGGCCATTGACGGCCCGAACCCGTGGGATATCCAGGTCAGGGACGACAGGCTGTACGCGCGGATGCTCCGTGAGAAAAACCTTGGCCTCGGGGAGGCCTACATGGAGGGTTGGTGGAATTGCGCACGATTGGATGAGTTTTTTTTCCGGATACTGAGAGCCCGGCTCAACACCAGGGTCAGAGGAAACCTCAGGATACTCTGGCCCGCCGTCACGGCCCGGTTGCTTAACCTCCAGAGCAGGGGGCGCGCCGGGATCATCGCGGACCGGCACTACAACACCGGTAACGACCTGTTCCTGTCTTTTCTTGATCCCTACAACCAGTACAGCTGTGCCTTTTTCAGCGGTACGGAGGACCTTCATCAGGCCCAACTGGCGAAGATGGACCTCATCAGCTGCAAGATGGACCTCGGTCCTGAGGACCGCGTTCTTGATATCGGCTGTGGTTGGGGCGGGTTTGCCAAGTACATCGCCGAGCGCTTCGGCTGCAGCGTAACCGCGGTGAACATCTCCCGGGAGCAATTGAACTATGCCCGCGAGTTCTGCAGGAACCTTCCGGTGCAGTTCCTGGAATGTGATTATCGCGATATTCGGGGTACATTCGACAAGATAGTCTCCGTGGGCATGTTCGAGCACGTCGGCTTCAAGAACTACCGTACCTTCATGAAAACGGTCCATCACAACCTGAAGGACGGAGGCATCTTCCTTCTGCATACCATCGGGGGCAACGAATCCGACGTGGACTGCGACCCCTGGACCGACAAGTACATCTTCCCGAACGGAATGGTGCCGAGCCTGGCCCAGATCGGCCGTTCGGTTGAAGGGTTGTTCGTCATCGAGGACATGCACAACCTGGGCCCCCATTACGACAGGACCCTCATGATATGGAACGCCGACCTCCAGAGCGCATGGCCGAAGTTTGAAGACAAGTACGATGAAAAGTTCAAGCGGATGTGGGAGTATTTCCTTCTTTCTTTCGCCGGGGCCTTCCGGGCCCGCAGCATGCAGGTGTGGCAGATCGTCATGACCAAATACGGCACATCACAACCGGTGTGCCGTTTCTAAACCCAGCATGTTTGATGACTTCGCAAAAAGTCATCAATGGACTTTTTGCGACCCTATCATGTTTGATGGTGCGAAATCGTGTTTCCCACGAAAGACCCCTGTTGCATCGGATACATGATCTGCGACCGATGAAAATAGAACGGGTTTTTGAATTGACCGTTAAGTGTATATCTGATATTCCTGAGCTGTTATTCTTTTCCCGGAGTTGGAAAATCCGCCCTTGATCCTCAGTTTCTGTGCTAAAATTAAACCTGATTCCAAGTGTTGGAAAAGGTTACATTTTCCGCAACCATAACAGGAGGAGACGATTATGAAGAGAGGGACCTTGTTAGCATTAGTGGCGTTGATTGTAACCTTCGGACTTGCGTTCGCTCCGGTTGCACATGCCAAAGCGATTGACAAAATCGTCATAGGGCATGCCGCGACCCTTTCCGGAAAGTACGCCAAGGCCGGTGAGCAGGCGACGGGCGGCATCCAGGCCATCGTCGACTGGGTCAACACTGTGTACGGGGGAGTCACCGTAAACGGTAAAAGGGTGCCCCTGGAGTACCGCAAATACGATTGTGAGTCGAAAAAAGAATCGGTTACCAGCCTTCTGGAAAGGTTGATTACCACCGACAAGGTAAACTTCCTGTTCGCTCCCTACACCTCCGGCCTGACATTGGCGGGGGCTCCCATCGCGGAGAAGTACGGAATTGTCTATATGGACCATGGAGGCGCCAGCGACAAGATCTTCCGGCAGGGATTCGAATACATCGTTCAGACCATCGGCCCCGCCTCAAAGTATCATGCAGGCACCCTGGACATGATCAGGAAGATCGATCCCGGCCCCAGGCGGATTGCCCTCGCATATGAGGATTCGGAGTTCGCCAGATCGGTCATGAAAGGTACCGAGGCCCATGCCAGGAAGCTCGGTTTCGATATCGTCTTCAAGCGTACCTATCCAAAGGGTGTTACCGACCTGACGCCGCTTCTGTCGGACCTTAAGGCTGCCAAGCCTGAGATCGTTCTCGGCGGCGGACATTTCCAGGATGGCCAGCTGTTCAACAGGCAGATGGCCGATCTCGATATCAACGTTAAAGCCCTTTCCCTCATTGCCGCAGCGACCCTCCCCGCGTTTTACGATGCCTTAAAGGAAAATGCTGAAGGCGTTATGGGTCCCTCGCACTGGGAGTATGGAGTGACCTTCTCAAAGGAGGACGCCAAGAAGGAAGGCTACAGGTGGATCGGCCCCAGCCAGGATGAATTCGTCAGCCTGTTCAAGAAGGCGGTAGGCAAGGATATTATCCCGGACTACCACGGAGCTGAGGCCGGCGCGGCTGTCCTGGCCCTGGTTCTGGGTGTTGAGAATGCCGGCTCCGTTGATTCCAACGCGGTTCGCGCGGCCCTCGGAAACCTGGAGTTCATGTCCTTCTACGGTACCTGGAAAATAGATGATACCGGCAAGCAGGTCGGCCATTCCATGGTGGATGTCCAGTGGCAGAACGCGAAGAGGGTTATTGTCTGGCCCGAGGCCGCAAAAACAGGAAACGTCATTTACCCGAAGCCCGACTTCAAGTAGCGAATTTTGCCCCGCCGATCCGACCTCGGGTGGGCCGGTATCAGGTGATATCTAATGGTGGCATACGCCCTTTGAATAAAGTAAGATGCGGCTTCTCTCTGGAACATGCTTCCAGAGAGAAGCCTTTTTTCTGCGCATAAACCGCCCGATATCCATTTAGTGGGTAGAAAAAAGGGGATATTCGAGTGATTTTTGAACAGCTTGCGGGCAACCTCATACAGGGAGTGGTTCTGGGCGCCGTATATGGAGTGGCCACCATGGGGTTGAGCCTTATCTTCGGGGTTCTAAAGGTGGTCAATGTCGGACATGGCGCCTTTATCATGGTCGGTGCCTATACCGCGCTGATTCTTTTCAACTCGTTGGGCGTATCCCCCATCTTCGCTGTTTTCGTAGCCCTTCTCCTGGGTATGCTTCTCGGGTTTTTCATCTACTACACGACAATCAGCAGGCTTCTGAAGGCCCCTGAACTGTCCACGCTGCTGGTGACTTTTTCCTTCGGGGTACTCCTGGAGGAGGTTGCCAAGCAGCTCTTTACTTCCGAGGCCAGGGGCTTTTATTGGAACCTGGGAAAGCTTGATCTCGGCGTTACGGTTTTGCCATATTCCAAGATCATCGCTTTTTTCGGTAGTATTATCGTGGCCATTGTTCTTTATCTCTGGTTCAACAGGACCCGTGCGGGAACCGCCATGAGAAGCGTGGTGGAGGATGATCGCGGGGCGATGGTATGCGGGGTCAATGTGGCCTGGCAGTATGCCCTGAGCTTTTCCCTCGGCATCGGTATCACCGTTATGAGCGGTGTGCTCCTGACCATGTTCATCCCCGTGGGCATTAACCCGTACATGGGGGGCGGGTATACCCTGAAGGCCTTTGTCATCGCGGTTCTCGGCGGTCTGTCTTCCCCGTACGGGGCTTTTTTCGCCGGGCTCATCTTCGGTTTAGTGGAAAACGGCTCCTATACGCTCTTTGCGAATATTCCCGGGTTAGAGCCGTTCGCCATGACACGGTTTTTCTCATTCGTGATTCTCCTGGTCATTCTTCTGATCAAGCCCACAGGCCTGTTTGGGCGGAAAAATGTCTAAATTCCGGAAATATTTTCCCATTCTCCCCGTTCTTCTGGGCTATGCCATTCTCCTGCTTGTCGGTCTGCTCTCGCCCGGGCATTGGCAGTTGATCTCCCAGCTTGCCTTCTACTGCGCCCTGGGGCAGGCTTTCAACCTTTTCATGGGGATGACCGGGTATGTAGACTTCGGCTATGTCGCTTTTCTTGGGGTAGGAACCTATGGAATGGCGGTGACCATTGAAAACTTTTACGACAAGGGGCTCGGTTTTGGCCTGATCATCCTTGGATTGTTGATGGCGATTCTCTTTTCCACTATTCTATCCCTCGCGGTCGGCGCCGTTGCTCTCCGGCTCAGGGGCGCATACTTCGCCATTGCCACCATAGGTGTGAACGAGGGGTTTCGATACCTTATCGAGGGAGCCCGGATCTGGAATGGGGCGGACGGCATTATCTTCACCAGAAATATGAAGGTAGCATTCGGCAGACAGACCGCAAGCGCCATATCAACCTTCTGGGTTGATATTATGGTATTCGGCGTGGCGGTTCTGGCGGCGGTCATGACCATAATCTATCTCAGGAATAAAGTAGGATACGCGCTCACCGCGCTCAGGGAGGATGAGGACGCCGCCAAGGCGATGGGTGTCCACGTAACCAAGTACAAGATCCTCGCGTTCATGACCAGCGCTGTTCTCGCGGGATTGCTCGGCGCCACCGCGTGGGCCCTGAAGCTGAGCTATGTTTATCCCGAGGATGTTTTCGAGATCCACTACACGGTCGAGGCCATCATAATCGTAATGCTCGGAGGGGCAGGCACCCTCCTGGGCCCCATGGTAGGAGGCCTGATTTACGGGCTGTCCAAATACTACCTGGCCATTACGCTTCCCGGTTTCCAGCTCCTCATTTTCGCGCCGGCCATCATTATCATAATTGTTCTCTTCCCGGAGGGAACCGTAGGGGTTATCAAGCGGAAGCTTGTGGGAACGCCCTTGGAAAAATTTATCATCTGAGGTGAATAATGCCGCTGCTTGAACTAAAAAACGTCACCAAACGCTTCGGCGGTCTCGTCGCTGTGGACGATGTCAGCCTGGAGATCGGGCGGGGTGAGATGATGGCCATCGTGGGCCCGAACGGTGCGGGGAAGACCACACTGTTCAACCTCATCAACGGCATGTTTTTAGCCGATGCAGGGCAGATCATCTTTGAGGGTCTGGATATCACCAGATTCCCCGCATTCAAGAGGGCCCACCTGGGAATCGGCAGGACGTTCCAGATTCCGAGACCTTTTTCCTCTGCCACGGTGCAGGAAAATATCGCCATCGGGGCCATGTTCGGGGCGGAAGGCAGTAAAACCAGCGTTGATGAAGCTATGATGATGGCTGATCGCTACGTCGAACTCATCGGTCTAAAGGCCTACCGCGACAAGCCGGCCGGAGGCCTCACCCCCACTGAGAAGAAGCTGGTGGAGATCGCCCGGGCCCTCGCCATGAAGCCGAGCCTTCTGCTCATGGATGAGGCTATGGCGGGGATGAACCCAAAGGATATTGATGAGATGGTCTCCTTTATCAAGATGATCAGGGAAACGGAGGACATCGCCGTCATCGCCATGGTGGAGCATATCATGCGTGCGGTGGCGGGTCTGGCCGAAAGGGTCCTGGTCATGCATCAGGGCGCAAAGCTCGTGGACGAACCGACCAAGGCGGCCCTTAGCGATCCCAGGGTTATAGAAGTCTATCTTGGCCACCCACCGGAGGGTACTGATGCTTAAAGTCGAAAACCTGCAATCCGGATACGGATCCATGCAGGTCCTGTGGGGGCCGGATATTGAGGTAAAAAAAGGGACTATTACATCCCTGCTCGGTCCCAACGGGGCTGGAAAATCCACCCTTCTCTGGAGCATTTTAGGGGATGTGAAAATCAAGGGTGGAAAAGTCATGTTCGATGGGCGTGACGTTACAGGCCTCCCTCCCCACAGGAAGGTCGATCTCGGGCTGACGCTTGTCCCTGAGGGCAAGCACCTGTTCACCGAGATGACCGTTTACGAAAACCTGATTATGGGCGCCTACCGCAAAGAGGCACAGGACCTCAGGAATGAAAGCCTGGATCTCGTGTACTCCATCTTTCCCATCCTCGAGGAGAGGAGGGAACAGGAAGCAGGATCCCTTTCCGGTGGGCAGCAGCAGATGGTTACCGTTGGGCGCGCCCTCATGACCCATCCCAGGATGATAATGCTCGACGAGCCAAGCCAGGGTCTGGCTCCGAAACTGGTACAGGAAATGTTTGACGCCATCGGAAAGCTCAAGGATGAAGTGGGCCTGACTATTCTCCTGGTGGAGCAGAACGCCGCAGCTTCTCTTGACGCGGCGGACTACGTATACATCATGCACGAGGGCATCATAAAGGCCGAGGGATCTCCCGAAGAGATAAAAGAATCGGATGAGGTTCGGGAGGCCTATCTGGGGTTATGATTTTCCTTTCGGGAAACATTCGGGAAATCACATGTTGACACATCTGCCCATTGCCTCTAATCTCGCCTAATTCATCGGGTAACTCCTTCAATAGGTATCTCATTTTCATCACACCGCCTGGGCGGTGTTTTCGTAACTGCATGGCAAAGCAGGCTGTAGGCTGCAGGTAAAGGCAGGCGATCGGCTATAGGCTATAGGCTGTAGAGTAAACAGGTCCAAGGTCCAACGTCCAACGTGATAAAACGGCCGGAACACGGGACCCGAGGAGCGAAAGCTCCCAATAATACCGATTTCGGCAATGATCATGAAAAAGGAGAAGTTCCATGCTTAAAGACAGAGTTGAGGTGGGTCTGACTTTTGATGATGTCCTTCTCCTCCCGGCGGAATCGTCGGTACTGCCATCAGAGGTCAGCCTCGAAAGCAGACTGACGAGAAACATCTCCCTCGGCATTCCACTCCTGAGCGCGGCAATGGATACCGTTACAGAGTCCAGAACGGCCATCGCCATGGCCCAGGAAGGGGGAATCGGCATAATTCACAAGAATATGGATGTTGATTCCCAGGCGGGAGAGGTTGACAAGGTCAAGAAGTCGGAAAGCGGGATGATCGTTGACCCCATAACCATGCATCCGGACCAGAAGATCTTCGAGGCCCAGGATCTTATGACCAGGTACAGGATTTCCGGTCTGCCCATCACCGAGGACGGCGGCAAAAACGGCAGGCTCCTGGGAATATTAACCAACAGGGACCTGAGGTTTGAAACCCGCTTCGAGAAGAAGGTCTCGGAGGTGATGACCAAGGAAAACCTGGTGACGGTGCGGGAGGGGATAACGCTGGAGGAAGCAAAGAGCGTTCTTCACAAGCACCGCATTGAAAAGCTTCTGGTAGTTGATGATGAATATCATCTGATGGGTCTCATCACCATCAAGGATATCGAGAAGTCCAGAAAATATCCCAACGCGTGCAAGGATGAATTGGGGCGCCTTCGTGTCGGGGCGGCCATTGGGGTAGGGAAGGACCTGGCCGAGCGTGCCCCCGCTCTCGTCGAGTCCGGGATAGATGTCCTGGTTATCGATACCGCTCACGGTCACTCAAGGGGGGTTGTCGAGGCGGTAACCATCGTCCGAAAGGAGTTTCCCGACATTCAGCTGATTGCCGGGAACGTTGCCTCCGCTGAGGCAACCCAGGCGTTGATCAAGGCAGGTGTCGATGCGGTCAAAGTTGGAGTGGGGCCCGGCTCCATCTGCACCACCAGGGTAATTTCAGGGGTGGGGGTTCCACAGGTCACCGCCATCAACGAGTGTGCCGGGGCAGCCGCCGGCAGCGAAGTCCCAATCATCGCTGACGGGGGGGTCAAGTTCAGCGGGGACATCGTCAAGGCCATTGCCGCCGGGGCCAACTCCGTCATGATCGGAAGCCTCTTCGCCGGAACCGATGAGAGCCCCGGGGAACTCGTCCTGTTTCAGGGGCGTTCCTATAAAGTCTACAGGGGAATGGGGTCCATCGAAGCGATGAAAAGCGGCAGCAAGGACAGGTATTTTCAGGCAGCCGTCGAGATCGAGGGTAAACTGGTGCCGGAGGGGATTGAGGGGCGTGTTCCGTATAGGGGGCCCCTTTCTGCAACCGTTTATCAACTGGTGGGAGGTTTGAGGTCGGGGATGGGATACACCGGGTGCCGGGATCTTGATGAGTTGAGGACCAAAACCAACTTTGTCAGGGTCACCGTTGCCGGGCTCAAGGAGAGCCACGTTCATGATGTTATCATTACCAAGGAGGCCCCCAACTATTGGTTGGAATAGGACGTCAAGGGGAAGATCGAGACGGGGGCATCCTTTGCCCATGTCCTGACCGCGCCCTCTGAACTCTGGACTCTGAACTCTGGACCCTGGACACTGGACCCTGGACACTGGACTCTGGACACTGAACTCTGGACCCTGGACTCCACTGGATGGATTAAATGGATCTGCATGAAGAAAAGATACTGATCCTCGATTTCGGAAGCCAGTACACCCAGCTTATCGCGCGCAGGGTCCGGGAACTGAAGGTGTACTGTGAGATCCTGCCCTGTACTGCAGGCATGGAGAAGATCCGGGACTTCGAGCCCGGGGGCATTATTCTGTCCGGGGGACCTTCCAGTATCCTGGACGAGGGTGCCCCCCTTGTTCCCGTGGAGCTGTTCGATCTGAATGTTCCGTTCCTGGGTGTCTGCTACGGTATGCAGCTCATTACACACCTTCTCGGGGGAAAGGTCGGGAAAGCCCATCACCGTGAATATGGCCCCGCTCTTCTCCAGATCGATGACAGCGAGGATCTGTTTGCGGGTTTTGAGACGGGCGCCGAGGACCGCATAAAGGTCTGGATGAGTCACGGTGACCGTATCGAGTCGGCGCCACCCGGTTTTGTCCCCATCGCGCACACAACAAATTCACCCGTGGCTGCCATGAAGGACCGCGCTTCCAGGATTTTTTCGGTCCAGTTTCACCCCGAAGTTGTGCACACCCCCAGGGGGAAAGATATACTTGAGAACTTTCTGTTCCGGATCTGCGGTCTGCGGCCCCTGTGGACCGCTCACTCCTACATTGAAAACACCGTCGACCAGATAAAAAGGGAGGTGGGAGACCACGGAAGGGTTCTCTGCGCTCTTTCCGGCGGGGTAGATTCCTCCGTTGTGGCCGTGCTGGTTCACAGGGCCATCGGCAACCGGCTGACCTGCGTTTTTGTGGATAACGGTCTTCTGCGAAAGGGTGAGGTCGAGGGGGTCCGTTCCGTTTTCTCCGATCACCTTCACATCCCCCTTGTTGTTCTCGATGCCGGAAAACATTTTTTGAAGAAACTTTCGGGTGTCCATGAACCCGAGAAAAAGAGAAAAATCATCGGGAACGAGTTTATCCGACTTTTTGAGGTAGAAGCTGCGAAGATCGGAAACGTGAAGTACCTGGCCCAGGGGACCCTCTATCCTGACGTCATCGAGAGCGTTTCATTCAAGGGGCCTTCGGCCACCATTAAAAGCCATCACAACGTCGGAGGGCTCCCGGAGGTAATGAATCTTACGTTGATCGAACCCCTCCGGGAACTTTTCAAGGATGAGGTTCGGGAGGTCGGCAGGGAACTTGGGGTTCCTGATGCGATTCTCAAAAGGCACCCGTTTCCCGGTCCCGGCCTGGCGATCAGGATTGTCGGTGAGGTAACCGGAGAGCGGCTGTTCATCCTCGGGGAGGCTGACGCTGTAGTCAGGGAGGAAATCCTCGCTTCGGGTCTGCACGATTCCATCTGGCAGGCATTCGCCGTCCTCCTTCCAGTCAAGACAGTGGGCGTCATGGGTGATGAGAGAACATACGAGAATGTCCTTGCGGTAAGGGCCGTTTCCAGCCTTGACGGCATGACAGCGGACTGGGTACACCTTCCCTATGACCTCATGGGCCGAATCTCCAACAGAATCATTAACGAGGTCCGTGGAGTAAATCGGGTTGTCTACGACATAAGTTCCAAACCTCCGGCCACCATTGAGTGGGAATAACCGGCGGGCAATCATGAAACGGGTTGAATTCGTACACCTCCACGTTCACACCTCCTTCAGTCTCTTAGACGGTGCCTGCCGCATTTCTGATCTTACGAAGCTTGCGGCCCGGATGCGCTTCCCTGCGCTGGCTATTACGGACCACGGGGGCATGTTCGGCGTTATCGATTTTTACCAGAGCGCATTATCCGCCGGAATAAAGCCCATTATCGGTAGTGAATTCTATGTGGCGCCGGGAAGCAGAATGGACAAGAAACCGGCTGCCGATGGTGACAACTACTATCACATCGTCCTCCTGGCCCGGAACCTGACTGGATACCACAACCTCCTTAAACTGTCCTCCTCAGGTTTCAGGGAGGGGTTTTACTATAAGCCCCGCATAGACAGGGAGATACTAAGCGAACACAGCGAAGGCCTTATCGCGCTTTCGGCGTGCCTTAAGGGGGAGGTTGCCAGGCGCATCGTCCAGGGTAAGGAGAGGGAAGCGGTGGAAACCGCCGCGTGGTACCGGGACGTATTCGGTGACGCCTATTATCTGGAGATAATGCGGAACGGGCTCGAGGAGCAGGCCCGCGCCAATGAGGGGCTGGCAAGGATTTCAGCGGATCTTGGAATACCCATGGTCGCCACCAACGATATTCATTATCTCCAGAAAGAGGACCGGCGCATGCACGACGTCCTCCTGTGCATCCAGACGGCGAAGACCGTCAACGCCGAGGACAGAATGCGCATGGACGCCCACGAACTGTACCTGAAATCCGCTGATGAGATGGGTGTTCTTTTTCGGGACCTTCCCGAGGCCCTTGCCAATACCCTTGAGGTGGCGGAACGGTGCAACCTCGAGATTCCTCTCCACAGGACCCAGATGCCCCGGTTCCCGGTGCCCGAGGACCGAACCCCGCAATCCTTTCTCGCCGACACGGTCAGGTCGGGTTTCGAGCGGCGCATGGAGGGCATTCTCGCCGCGGCGCCGTCTGAGAAAAGGGAGTCGATTCTCGAGCGCTACCAGACGAGGCTGGGCAAGGAAATCGAAACAATTACCGCCATGGGTTTTTCCGGGTATTTCCTTATTGTCTGGGATTTCATCAGGTTCGCAAAGGAGAAGGATGTGCCTGTGGGACCCGGCCGCGGGTCGGCAGCCGGGTCCCTGGTTGCATATTCCCTTGGTATCACCGACATTGACCCGCTGCGTTATGGTCTTCTCTTCGAGAGGTTTCTCAACCCTGAGCGGGTCAGCATGCCGGATATCGACGTCGATTTCTGTATGGACCGGCGGGACGAGGTCATACGTTACGTTACCGAAAAATATGGGGAAGACAAGGTAGCACAGATCATCACCTTTGGCACCATGGCGGCGAGGGGGGCCATCCGGGACGTCGGGAGGGCGCTGGACATCAGCTACGCCGAGGTCGACCGGATTGCCAAAATGATCCCGGATATCCTCAAGATTACGATCAGCCAGGCAATCGAACAGGAACCCCAGCTCCGTGAAATCATGAAGAAGGAAAAGAAAATCGCCGATCTGCTTGATCTGGCGCAGAAAATAGAGGGTCTTCATCGCCATGCCTCCACCCACGCGGCAGGCGTTGTCATCAGCCAGGACAGGTTGGATGAGCACGTTCCTCTTTACAGGGGAACAAAGGGCGAGGCGATTACCCAGTTTACCATGAAGAACCTCGAGGAGATTGGATTGGTCAAGTTCGATTTCCTCGGCCTCCGGACCCTTACTCTCCTTGACCACGCGTTGAAGCTGGTTAACCGCAGGCTTGAACGCGAGGGCAGGCCTTCTCTCGCCTTCGAAGACCTGAGCCTGGAGGACCCCAAGACCTACGAGCTTCTATCTTCGGCCAACACGGATGGGGTTTTTCAGCTTGAGAGCTCAGGCATGAGGGATCTCCTCAACAAGATGAAACCGGGGACCTTCGAAGATCTTGTGGCCCTGGTTGCTCTGTACAGGCCCGGGCCTCTTGGAAGCGGGATGGTCACCGACTTCATCAACCGAAAAAGAGGGCGGCAGTCAATAACCTATGAAGTGCCCGAACTGAAGGAGATCCTTGAGGAGACCTACGGTGTTCTCGTTTACCAGGAGCAGGTGATGCAGATCGCCAGCACCCTGGCGGGATATTCCCTTGGCGAAGCCGATATCCTGAGACGCGCCATGGGCAAGAAAAAACACGAGGAGATGGAGAAGCAGAGGACCCGTTTCCAGGAAGGGTGCAAAAAGAGGGATATTTCGTCCGCCAAAGCAAACAGGATTTTCGACACCATGGAATATTTTGCCGGATATGGCTTCAACAAATCGCACAGTGCGGCCTATGCCCTCATCTCCTTCCGTACGGCTCATCTCAAGGCCCATTATCCAATGGAGTTTATGGCCGCCCTTCTCACAAGCGAGATGGACAACACGGACAAGGTAACGCAGCATATCGGTGTCTGCAAGGAGATGGGGATCAGCCTTCTTCCCCCTGATATCAATGAATCCGAGATCCCCTTCACCGTCGTCGACGGCGGGATTCGATTCGGGCTGGGAGCAGTCAAAAACGTGGGGGTGGCGGCCTTGGAGGAAATCCTGGGGCAGAGGGACCGGGCTGGAGAGTTTTTTTCCCTTGAAGATTTCTGCGGCAGGGTCGATCTTCACAAGGTTAACAGGAGAGTGATTGAAAGCCTGATCAAGTCCGGTGCTTTCGATGGGTTTTCAGGCCATCGGGCCCGTAACATCGCGGGGCTCGATCAGGCCATTGAGAGGGGCCAGAAGGAGCAGCGGGACAGGATCAACGGGCAGATCAATATGTTCGGTGGGGCGATGGGAATCGACGATGGACTGTCCCTGCCGGATGTAGAACCGTGGACCGAACATCTGAGGCTCACCTTCGAGAAGGAGAGCCTGGGGTTCTACATCTCCGGTCATCCACTGGAAAAATATATGCGGGAGCTTGAACGGTATGTTACGTTTGATCTTGGCAAGCTCGGTGAAATGGGCGACGGCCAGGAGGTCAGGGTCGCGGGGGTTAAACAGAGCATCAAGGAGATTAATACCAAAAAGGGTGACAGAATGGCGTTCCTGACCCTGGAGGATCTTCACGGCAGCGCCGAGCTGGTGATATTTTCGGATGTTTTCAAGGAGTACTCCTCTATCATAGCATCCGACAAACCGATTCTGGTTGAAGGGGTCACCGACTCTGACGGCGAGAAACCCAAGATAAGGGTTCAGAAGATGAGTTTTCTTGAGGACTACAGGGAAAAAGTGACGAACGTCGTGCAGATCAACCTGACGACTTTAGGGCTGACCAGGGAGGATTTATCCTCACTCAAGGCTGTTCTTGCAAGGCATTCCGGGCAATGTAAAGTCAAACTGAAACTGGCCATCCCAACCAAGGCCGAGGCGGTTATATGTGCCGATGATTCCCTCCGTGTAGGGTCCTCGGACCGGATGGTTCGAGAGGTGGAGGATCTTCTCGGAAGCGGAACGGTGACGTTCGAGTAAGACGGTATTGAAAGGAAAAACCATGGTTGAATTCTATCTGGATTTTGAAAAACCGATCGTGGAAATGGAAAGACGCATCGAGGAACTTCGCCGTATGGAAACGGGGGAGTCCGGGCTTGACCTGACCGACGATGTCGAAAGGCTTGAAAAGAAACTGGACAAGCTGAGGGACGAGCTTTATAAAAAACTGAACAGGTGGCAGCGAACCCTCCTCGCCAGGCATCCCATGAGGCCGTATACCCTTGATTTCATTGAGCTTTTAGTTGAAGACTTTATCGAACTGCATGGAGACCGTGTCTTTGGCGACGATTCATCCATCGTGGGTGGAATCGGTCGTTTTTTTGGTAAGTCCCTGATGGTGATCGGACATCAGAAGGGTAGGAACACCAAACAGAAGGTTATGAGAAACTTCGGCATGCCCCACCCCGAGGGTTACAGGAAGGCCCTGCGCCTGATGAAGCTGGCCGAACGTTTTCAGGTTCCCGTCCTGACCCTTGTGGACACCCCGGGAGCCTTCCCGGGCATTCAGGCGGAAGAAAGAGGCCAGGCTGAGGCTATAGCCCGGAACCTCATTGAGATGTCCGACCTTACCGTCCCGATTGTAACCGTGGTAACGGGTGAAGGGGGCAGTGGAGGCGCGCTTGCGTTGGCTGTGGCCAACAGGGTTCTCATGATGGAGAACAGCACCTATTCGGTTATATCACCGGAGGGGTGCGCCGCCATTCTCTGGAAGAACCAGGCTTTTGCCAAGGATGCCGCCGAGGCCATGAAACTCACCGCCCAGGACAGTCTCTCCAACGGGATAATTGATGAAATTGTGTCTGAACCGGTGGGTGGCGCCCATAGGGATTACGCCGCGGCGGCCGAGATACTTGGGGGATTCATTAAAAGACATCTTGATGAACTTTCGGAATTGGGACCCGCCGAGCTGGTTGAGAACCGTTGGGCGAGATTCCGTAAAATCGGGGTTTACAAGGAGTCATAACAGGTGGCATCGCGTATGGATATTTCCTACCTGGGTCCCCAGGCCACGTTTACACATCAGGCGGCGTGGCGTGCGTTCGGGGAGGGTGTGGAATATATCCCGGCAGAGACTATTGACGATGTTTTCACCGCGGTCCAGGAGGGCGAAGCCCATCGGGGAGTGGTGCCTGTTGAGAACTCCAATGAGGGTGTGGTTACATCCACCATGGATCTCCTTGTGGACTCCACCCTCGTCATCACAGGCGAGGTCATATTACCCATTCGGCTGATGCTTCTGTCGCGGGAAAAAGATATCCGGGGGATTGTAAAGGTCTACTCCCATCCGCAGCCATTTGCCCAATGCAGGCACTGGCTGCGGAAAAACCTCAGGGGCGCAGCGTTTGTAGACGCCAGGAGCACAGCTGAGGCGGCGGCTTTCTGCCTTTCTCAGGAGGGAACCGCGGCTGTGGCCGGTGCGATGGCCTCGCAATTCTATGGAATCCCCACGCTTGTGGAGAATATCGGCGACTGGGAGGAGAACCTCACACGGTTCCTGGTGTTTTCAACCCATCCCACGGCATCATCAGGGAATGATAAAACCTCACTGGTTTTCTCCATCAAGGACAAGGTCGGGGCCCTCTATGAGATCCTCAGACCGTTCGGCGAAGCGGGGATCAACCTGACGAAAATCGAGTCGAGACCCTCAAAAAAGAAGGCGTGGGACTATGTCTTCTTCATCGATCTTGAGGGACACAAGGATGATTCGGCGGTGCGGGATGCCCTCCGTAAATTGGAGAAAATGTGCATGTTTATGAAGGTGTTGGGGTCTTATCCTAAAGGAACAGTTGAAGGTAAATGACCCGTTCAACCTTGAACGTTGAACATTGAACGTTGAACCTTGAACATTGAACGTTGAACCTTGTTATTTAAACATGGGACTTAAAAATATGAAACAGCTCAAATACCGCACGGCATACGGATCGGTGGAAAATCTGGTTCCCTACCAAACGGGAAAACCCATTGAAGAGCTTTTAAGGGAGATGGGCCTGGAGAGGATAATCAAGCTGGCCTCCAACGAGAACCCCATGGGGATGTCTCCCTTGGCGAGAAAGGCGGTTCAGGAGGCATTGAACGGCATCAATCGTTATCCAGACGGAAGCGCCTACCATCTGAAGGGGCTGTTGGCTGAAAAACATGGTGTGCCCGGTGAGATGATTGTTCTGGGAAACGGGTCCAACGAAATTCTCGAACTGCTTGCCCAGCTCCTCCTTTGTGAAGGTGCTGAAACGGTGTACGCCTGGCCTGCGTTTATCGTCTACCGACTTTGTACCCTTGCCCACGGGGGCAGGGGTGTTGAGGTGCCTCTTGACACCGCCATGGCGCACGATCTTGGGGCCATGGCCGAGGCGGTTACCCCGGATACCCGAATTGTCTTTGTCGCCAACCCCAACAACCCCACCGGTTCCTATGTAGCCCGACCCGATGTGGAGAGGTTTCTCGACGCATTGCCGGAGGATGTGGTGCCGGTCCTTGACGAGGCCTATTTCGAATATGCCATGGATCGGCCGGACTATCCCGACGGGATCGAACTTGTCAAACAGGGCCGGTCATTGGTTGTGACGAGGACCTTCTCCAAGGCCTATGGTCTGGCCGGGCTCAGGGTTGGATATGCGGTGATGCCCGAGGAGCTTGCAGACCTTCTTAACAGGGTTCGCCAACCCTTCAATGTCAACAGCTTGGGACAGGCGGCAGCTGCGGCTGCCCTTGGGGACCAGGAATTTATCAGGGAGGCCGTCAGGTTGAACAGGATTGAGATGGAGCGGGTTTCGGACGGTGTCCGTTCCCTTGGACTTTCGGCGGCGCCTTCGGCCGGTAACTTTCTGCTTGTCGATCTTATGGACCCAAAGGGGGAGACAGTCTATCAGGCACTGCTGAAAAATGGCGTTATCGTCCGTCCCATGGCGGGATACGGTCTTCCCGGCCACCTTCGAGTGACCATCGGCAACCCCGATGAAAACAAATATTTTCTGGAAAAATTAACGGAAATTATGGAAAGAAATGAGGGTTAGAAAATGATTATCGTACTTAAACCCGGATCAACTCAGGCCGACATAGATTATGTCGAGCGGAAGCTGAAGGAGAAAGGGCTGAAGGTCCATCTCTCCAGGGGTGAGGAGAGGACCATTATCGGCGCCATCGGCGATGAAAGGATTCTCAGGGAGGCGTCCCTGGCCGCCTATCCGGCCGTTGAGAAGATCCTCCCGATTCTCAAACCGTTCAAGCTGGCCAGCCGTGATTTTCAGAATGAAAATTCCATCATCCGGGTCCGTGGGACCGCGGTCGGAGGTGAGAAGATTCAGATCATGGCGGGGCCATGCAGTGTCGAGGACCATGACGGCCTGTTGACAGTGGCCAGGGCCGTCAAGGAGGCCGGCGGCACCTTCCTCCGGGGCGGCGCTTTCAAACCCCGATCGTCACCCTATTCATTTCAGGGTCTGGGGGAGGAAGGGCTCAAGTATCTCGCCGAGGCGAGCAGGGAGACCGGGCTGCTTGTCGTCACAGAGCTCATGGACCCCCGGGACGCCGACCTGGTTTACCGCTACGCCGATCTTATCCAGATCGGGGCCAGAAACATGTCCAACTTCTCTCTTCTAAAGGAGGTAGGCAGGTTTGACAAACCTGTACTTCTGAAAAGGGGGCTCTCGGCCACCGTCAAGGAATTTCTCATGTCGGCCGAATATATTCTCGACCAGGGAAACATGGACGTTATCCTCTGCGAGAGAGGGGTGCGGACCTTCGAGACCGAAACCAGAAACACCCTTGATCTTTCCGCCGTGCCCCTCATCAAATCCATGAGCCATCTGCCCATTATCGTGGATCCCAGCCATGCTGTGGGCCGGGCGGATCTTGTGCCCCCGATGTCATTGGCCGCGGTGGCTGCCGGTGCGGATGGGCTTATTATCGAGATCCACCAGAAGCCGGAAGAGGCACTCTGCGATGGTACTCAATCCCTCAGGCTGTCGGATTTTGCTGATCTCATGGTGAGGATAGGGGAAATCGCGAAGGTAGTGGGTAGACAAATTTAATGGACTGTTCCGATGATATCCGGTTCGACCGGGTTTACCTGCTGGGAACCGGCCTCATCGGAGGGTCGCTGGCGCTCGATCTGCATGCCAACGGCCTGGCGGGGACAATAGTCGGCAGCGATGATGACCCGGAATCGCTCCAAATGGCCCTCGATATGGGGATTCTGGACGGGCATCTTCCGCCGACCCGGGAAAACTTTCGGACATGCGATCTGGTTATCCTGGCCATCCCGGTCCTGAACCTTGTTGAGATACTGGCGGACGGCTTTGACGCCGGTACGCTGGTGACCGACGTGGGGAGTGTGAAGTACCCCCTGGTGGAGGCCTATCTGGAGTCGATAAAACACGGTGCGGACTATGACTTCGTGCCGGGGCACCCCATAGCGGGGGATGAGAGATCGGGACCTGATTCCGCCCGGCGGGGTCTGTTTCGCGGGGCGCGCGCGATAATTACACCCGTAGCGGAAAACGATCCCAATATTGCCCCTGTGGCGGCAATGTGGAGGGGAGTGGGAGCCAGAGTGGAAATCATGGATCCGGAATATCACGATTCTGTTTTTGCCTGGGTCAGTCACCTTCCCCATATGGTGGCCTACGGCATCGTTGATGCAGTTCTGGAGAAGGACCGCTCCTGGGTTTCCCTGTCCGGCGGCGGTTTGAGAGACTACACGCGGGTGGCCGCCAGCAGTCCCAGGATGTGGGCGGATATCGCGGTAGCAAACAAAAGCCTGCTGCTGGAGGCATTGGGTGGGTTTCGGGCGAGCATCGACAAAATCTACACAGCTGTCGAGTCCGGCGATCACGACAGGCTGGAGGAAACTTTTCGGCGGATCGCCTCTGTCAGGAGGGAGATGAAGTGACGTGGATCATCTCTCCGTCGGGGCCTCTATTGGGTGAGGTCCAGGTTCCAGGGGATAAATCCATCACCCACAGGGCCTATATTCTGGGTGCTGTTTCGGTCGGCGAAACCGTTGTTTCAAGGCCCTTGAGGGCTGAGGATACAGACAATACCCTTGAAGCGATTCGATCCCTGGGAGTGGATATCGAGTCCAAAGGGGATGTGGTGCTCATCCGCGGTCGCGGACCGGACGGCCTTTCAGAGCCGGGCGACGTGCTTGACCTGGGAAATTCCGGCACCGGTGTTCGACTCCTGGCCGGTCTCCTGGCCGGATGTTCGTTTCTGTCCATATTGACCGGCGATTCCTCCCTCCGGGGGCGCCCCATGGGGCGGGTCACAGACCCATTAAAGAGGATGGGGGCCGCCATTGACGGTAGGGACGGGGGCCGGCTCCTGCCCCTGGTGATTCGCGGCGGAGGTCTGAAAGCGGTGGATTTTGTATCGCCGGTTTCGAGTGCCCAGGTAAAGTCATGCGTCCTTCTTGCGGGTCTTCAGGCCAGGGGCACCACAACCTTCCGGGAACCTGTCTTAAGCCGGGATCATACCGGGAGAATGCTCAAGAGTATGGGGGTGCATCTCGCAACCAGGGGAGGCTCCACCATTATGATGGGGGGGCAGAGCCTCTCGGCATGCGAAATAGCTGTGCCTGGGGACATTTCGTCTGCTGCATTTTTTCTCGTCGCCGGCGCCGTACTGAATGGTTCGGACATCGTGATCAGGAACGTCGGAGTCAACCCGACCCGGACGGGGATTCTCCGCCTGTTAAGCGCCATGGGAGCCGACATAGAGATTGATGATCGTCCCTGGGACGTCGAACCGGTTGCGGATATAAGGGTTCGCGGGACAGGGCGGCTGAGGGGATTCAAGGTCCCGCTGGAGTGGGTTCCGAGTATTATTGACGAACTCCCCTTAGCCGCGGTAGCGGCCGCCGCCGCTGATGGGATTACCGAGATCCGGGGCGCCAGGGAATTGAGGGTCAAGGAATCGGACAGAATCACCGGTACGGTGAGGATGCTTCAGCGGGCCGGGGTCCAGGTCCGTGAACTTGATGACGGTTTTATCGTTGAGGGAGGGGGAAGCATCAAGGGCGCTGATTTTAAGAGCGGTGGTGATCATCGCATCGCCATGGCCTCTGCAATCCTTTCCCTTCTCGCGGGTTCAACGAGCAGGGTTTCCGATATCAAATGCGTCGCTACCTCCTTTGGCACCTTTCCTGATGTGCTCAATACCCTTTCTCCCGGGGCGCTTGCCCCGGAGCCTTCAGCAGAATCTGACAGCTTATCGGCGCTGAGCAGAGTGGACTGAACGATGAAGCAGGTTGTCGCCATTGACGGACCATCCGGGGCGGGCAAGAGCACCGTGGCCGGGGAATTGGCGAAGCGCTTGGGGTATGTCCACCTTGATACGGGGGCGATGTACCGGGCGGTGGCGCTGGCCGCGGTCAGGGACGGCCTGGATCTGGAAGATGAGATTGCTCTCGACGCTCTCTGCGGCAGAATTCACATCAATTTCGTCAACACCGAATGCGGAATGAGGGTGACCCTGGACGGGGAGGATGTTTCGGATCTTATTCGAACCCCCGAGATGAGCCGCGCGTCCTCCGCCGTGTCCGGGGTCAGTTCCGTCAGGCGCCACATGGTGCGCCTGCAGCGTGAAATAGGGAGCCGGGGCGGCCTGGTGGCTGAGGGAAGGGATATGGGCACGGTCGTCTTCCCTGAAACCCGGGCCAAATTTTACCTCGACGCAGCCGTCGGAGAGAGGGCGAAAAGACGTTGGCTTGAACTCAGTGGACAGGGGGAAAAGGATCCGTTGGATAAGGTGGAAGATGATATGCAGGAGCGCGACCACAACGATTCCACCCGCTCCGATTCCCCCCTTCGGCGTGCGGATGATGCCATCATTGTAGACACGACCGACATGTCCCCGGAGGATGTCGTTGATCTGATTTTCAGAAGGGTTAAAGAATTGGAGACTTCGTAAAAAGTCCATCCATGGCTTTTTACGACCTATCAAGGATGATGATTTCGTAAGAAGTCATCAACGCGCCCCTTTTGGGGCGCTCAAATCGAAGATTTGTGAGGAAAGTGAAAATGACATTTTTCGCTTTCCGTTGAGTAAAAAGCCATGGATGGACTTTTTGCGACCTATCTAAAGGACGGAAGAATCAAGGTGGCTAAGGTTCTGCTGGCAAAAACAGCCGGGTTCTGCTTTGGGGTGGAGAGGGCTGTGGAAATGGCTGTTTCGGCGCTCCGGAAAGGTCCCGGACCGGTTTATACCCTGGGGCCCATCATTCATAACCCCCAGGAGGTGCGGCGTCTCGAGACCATGGGGCTGCGGATGGCGGTAAGTCTGGACGATATCGAGACAGGTACCGTTATTATACGATCCCACGGTGCGCAGAAGGGTGTCATCGATATGGCGGGGGCGAAAGGCCTCAATGTGGTTGATGCCACATGTCCTTTCGTCAACAGGCTCAAGGAACGGGTGGAAACCCTTGCCGACGAAAATTACCAGGTCATCATCGTAGGACAGGTCGACCATCCGGAGGTAAAAGCCATCCTGAGTTTTGCCCCCGCTGACAGTCTGGTGGCCAAAAGCGTCCAGGAACTGAAAGAAAGTCCGGGCATAAAGGCCAGGGTCGGCATCGTCGCTCAAACGACACATGCCCTGGAGAATCTGCAGCGTGTCGCCTCCTACTGCGTGGGGGTCTGCAAGGAGATCAAGGTCTTCAGAACCACCTGTCAGGCGACCGACGCGAGAAGGAAACAGGCGCGGAATATGGCAAAGAAAGTGGATGTCATGATCGTTGTGGGCGGTAGAAACAGTGCCAACACGGCAAGGCTGACCGAAGCGGCGCTGGAAGAATGCGCCAGGACCTGCCAGATCGAAAGCGCCGAAGAGCTGGAGGGTCTGCATATCCCCCCCGGAGCGACGGTTGGAGTGACGGCAGGCGCCTCAACCCCCGGCTGGGTTATTGATGAAGTCGTCGGTATTCTGGAGAAGGCTTTGGGATAGGACCGCCGGAAATCATCACCATCATGGGTGCCCCGATGTTGCCGGAAAGCCCCGTAAAAGCTGTATTCCCGGCGTTTATTGCGATTGACATGGTATATCAAATATAGGATAATCCGCAACCGTTCGAAAAAGAAAATACTAAAGGAGGATTACCAAGGTATGATAATCGAAGAGAAAAATTCCCTCACAGGTGCGGAATACGACGATGATGCGTCGAGGGAGCCTGTCAATGTAAGCGCAGATATTGAGGACGATGATTACGAAGAAGAGGAAGATTTTGCAAAGCTCTACGAGGAGAGCATAAAGGACCTCAAGGAACGGGAGGTCGTAACCGGTTCCGTTATCGGGATCACGGATGATGGTGTTCTCGTGGATGTCGGGTATAAATCCGAGGGAATAATCCCAAAGAAACAGTTTGAGGATGAAAACGGTGAGATAACTGTTGAAGTCGGCGATTCGGTGGAGGTGTTTCTCGAGAAGAAAGAGGATGCTGAGGGGCTGATCTACCTTTCCAAAGAGAAGGCCGACAAAATGAAGGTCTGGAACGATATTGGAAAGGCCTATGACGACAACAAACCTGTCAGCGGCAAGATAATATCGAGGATCAAGGGCGGCCTGACCGTGGATATCGGCGTTAAAGCCTTTCTACCGGGGTCCCAGGTGGACATTCGCCCCATCAGGAATCTGGATCGCCTGGTTGGCGAAGAATTCTTCTTTAAGATTATTAAATTCAACCCGCGGCGGGGCAACGTCGTTCTCTCGCGAAGAGTCCTTCTGGAGGAGGAAAGGGAAAGCAAGAAAGAGGAAACCCTGAAGGTCCTCGAGGAAGGCAGTGTAATGGAAGGGATCGTAAAAAACATCACCGATTATGGTGCTTTCATAGACCTTGGCGGTATTGACGGCCTCCTCCATATTACCGACCTGTCCTGGGGCCGTCTCCAGCATCCCTCCGAGGTTCTAACCGTGGGGGATACCGTCAACGTCAAAGTTCTGAAGTTCGACCGCGAAAAGGAAAGGGTTTCCCTCGGAATGAAGCAGTTGACCGAGGATCCGTGGGAATTGGTCGCCGGCCGGTATCCAGTGGGCTCCAGGGTCGCCGGCAAGGTTGTAAGCATCACCGATTACGGTGCCTTCGTTAAGCTTGAGGATGGGGTCGAAGGTCTGGTCCACATCTCGGAGATGACATGGAACCGTAAGATAAAGCACCCTTCGAAGCTGGTGGATGTCGGTGATCAGGTCGAGACCGAGGTCCTGAATTTCGATAAGGAAAACCGCAGGATTTCCCTTGGGATGAAACAGGTGGAACCCAACCCGTGGGATGTCGTCGCCGAAAAATATCCTCCAGGAAGCATGATTGACGGCAAAGTGAGGACGCTCACCGATTTCGGGGCTTTTGTGGGGCTGGAAGAAGGAATTGACGGACTCATCCACGTCAGTGACATGTCCTGGACAAGGAAGATCAACCACCCTTCCGAGGTTGTTAAGAAAGGTGATCCCGTAACGGTCGTGGTGCTTAGTGTTGACAAAACCAGGGAGAGGCTCTCCCTGGGGCTTAAACAGCTTACCACAAATCCCTGGGAGGAGATCGGTTCGAAGCACCCTGTCGGGTCCATTCTCACCGGCAAAGTTGTGAGCCACGCTGATTTCGGAACGTTCGTACAGATAATGGAAGGCATTGAGGGTTTGATCCATATTTCCGAGATGGGTCTTGAAAATGGCCAGGGCGCCGAGGAGGTATATCCTCCGGGGTCCGAGGTCAAGGTCAAGATCCTGGGTTTGGACCCCGATGAGCGGAAGGTCAGCCTGAGCATTACGGCGGCACAGGAAGGATCTTCCGCCGGGAAGTACTCCTCTTACCTGAACAACAACAGTGAAGGCGGCGGCACCCTTGGAGACATCCTGGGAGCCTCTCTGGCGGCTCAGATGGACCAGACTGATCCCTCTCCTCACCAGGAGGTTGGAAAAGATGTGGAAGGTGGTGGGGAGGACGACGAAAGTGAAGAGGGGGAGGCTGAAGAAGGAAAGACCGAGGAAGGGGAGGCCGAGAAAGGGGAGACCGAGAAGTCCTGACTTCCCCATAATCAGCCCTATTAAGGCCGTGGACTCCATAGCAGTGGGAAGGGTTTCACGGCTTTTTTCGTTTTTCGCCACGATGATGCGGACCAGGCTTGGTTAAACCTGCAGAAGGTTCAGGGGGAAAGGATATGAGCAGAGGATTGAAGATAATTATCCTTGTGACTATCGCCGTCATTGTTATGGCCTTCGTCCTGGGGATTTTCCACCGCGATTTACCGGACGTCTTCGCTGGAAACACCCTCGGCCTGCTTAGGGTCGAGGGGGTTATCACGGATGTGGACTGGTACATGGAGCAGGTAAATTCGTTTCGCACCAATGACCGGGTCAAAGGGGTCGTGTTGAGGATTGACAGCCCGGGTGGAGCCGTCGCTCCAACCCAGGAACTCTACGATGAGCTTCTCAAACTCAAAAGTAAAAAACCCCTGGTTGTGTCAATGGGAACAGTAGCGGCATCGGGAGGTTATTATCTGAGTTGTGCTTCCGACTGGATTGTGGCGAACCCCGGGACCATTACCGGAAGCATCGGTGTTATTATGGAGTTTACCAACATGGAGGAGCTTTTTGGAAAGCTCGGGATCAGGAACGAGACTATAAAAAGCGGGGCTCACAAGGACATGGGGTCCCCTTTCAGGGAGCTGACGAAAGAGGAAAGAACCCTCCTGACCGAAATGGTTAAGGATGTCCGCGAACAGTTTGTGGAGGCAGTGGTGGCTGGACGTCCGGTTGAGTTCGAAAAAATAAACCCCTACCTCGACGGCCGTATTTTCACCGGACGCCAGGCCCTGAACCTCGGGCTTGTTGACGAACTGGGAAACATAAATGTGGCCTTGGAAAAAGCCGCCGAACTCGCGGGGCTGCCTGGGGTGCCATCTAAAATTCTGGAACCGAAAAAGCGGGGAAGGGGTCTTATTGCCCTCCTTTTTGGACGTTCGTTTACGGACCAGTTGGAGACCGTGACGTTGGCCTGGGCCCAAAGAGGTGGTGTTTTTGGGAAAAACAGTCGGTTTCTTCAGCTTTGGAGGGCGTTTTAATTTTCCTAAGCTCTTGACTTCTAACGCAAATTTGTTTAGTTTTTTGGTATCGATGGACTTGCAGGAAGGGTCGGGAGCCTTTTTCGGGGTTGTCCACATCCCCCTGGATCGGGCTGCCTATTTGTTTAAGGAGGGAGTATGACCAAAGCTGGGCTTGTTGAGGCTCTTGTGGAGCATATTGACGTTCTGACCAAAAGGGAAGCCGAATTGATTGTGAATATCTTTCTGAAAAGCATTTCCGACTCGCTGGCCCGGGGTGACAAAGTTGAATTGCGGGGTTTCGGCAGTTTCAAGGTAAAGGAGCGGCGTTCCCGGGAGGGGCGCAATCCCAAGACCGGGGAAAAGGTCTACGTGGATTCCAAACGCGTCCCCTATTTCAAGGCGGGCAAGGAACTTAGGGACAGGGTTAATTCCTGAGGATAAACCGGGGAGCCTTCAATCACCTGATCATCACCATCGGGCAGGCCCTGTGAGACGACATGCGGAACCTGCCCGTTTTTCTGTCCTTCATTACTCCACACTCGCTGCCTCGGAATTGGGCGCTTTCGTACCTCCGAGGCAGGGCAAGGCGTCCCAACCCCGTATTTACATTTATGGCTCCCCGTGTAAAATGGGCCGAGTTCATTTTCAGAGGGAGGAAAGATGTCAGGTCACTCAAAATGGGCGAATATCAAGAGGCGAAAGGGTGCTCAGGACGCCCAGAGGGGTAAGATTTTCACCAAGATCAACCGCGAGATTACCGTTGCCGCCAAAATGGGAGGAGGCGACCCTGAGGCCAATCCCCGCTTGAGGCAGGCCATCGCCAAAGCCAGGTCCAGCAACATGCCCATGGACACTATCGAAAGAGCCGTCAAGAAGGGCACCGGTGACCTGGATGGGGTCAATTACGAGGAGGTCACCTACGAAGGTTACGGTCCTGCCGGTGTTGCCATACTCGTTGAAACCCTCACCGACAACCGTAAAAGGACCGTCTCGGACGTGAGGCATCTTTTCTCCAAACACAATGGGAATCTCGGTGAAACAGGCTGTGTGTCATGGATTTTTCAGATGGCGTGCTATTTCGTTTTCGACGGCAAAGAGGTGGATGGCGACTCTCTCGTTGAGGTTGCTCTCGAGGCCGGGGCTGAGGACATCGGTGAGAATGATGGTGATATCGAGGTGACGGCCCCCCCTGAAAAGTTCCAGGAGATCAAGGATGCATTCGATGCCGCGGGAATTGTCTATCAGGTTGGAGAGGTAACCATGCTTCCCCAGAACACCATACCCCTGGAAGGCAAACAGGCGGAGCAGGCATTGAGGCTGGTAGAGGCTCTCGAGGAAAACGACGACGTCCAGAAAGTCTATGCAAACTTTGACATCCCTGATGATGTCATGGAAACTCTCTAGCTGAGAGATGCGTGTGCTTGGGGTTGATCCCAGTCTGAGGTCCACAGGATACGCGGTTGTTGAAGGAGATCGAACCCGTCAAAAGGTTGTTGAATACGGCCTTATCAGGACCAAGGTCGGCGAACCCCTGGAAGCCTCCCTTTTTCATATCGCTGAATCTCTTGAAGCCATCCTCTCCCGACACAGCCCGGACTGCCTGTCCATAGAGGATATATTCACCGCCAGGAACATGCGCGTGGCGCTTCAATTGGGTCATGTGAGAGGAGCAGTGATCCTGGTCTGCCGGATGTCCGGTCTTCCGGCTGCCCAGTATTCAGCAACCCAGATCAAGGAGACCGTGGCCGGATATGGCCGGGCGGACAAACAGCAGGTCCAGTATATGGTGACCAGGACACTGACCCTTTCCAAAGTACCTCCACCGGATGCCGCGGACGCCCTCGCTGCCGCCCTGACACACCTTTTTCGGCAGGATGCGGCGGCCAACGCCTGATGATCGCTCTCGTAAAAGGCCGACTGGCGCGGAAAGACCCTTCCGGGACTATCGTTATCGATTCCGGCACGGTGGGTTATCGGCTTTTCGTATCGCTCAATACGCTGATGACCCTCCCCCCCCAGGGGGATGATGTCTCTCTCAATACGATCACCGTGGTCCGGGATGACGCAATACATCTGTACGGGTTCGCCGAAATGGATGAAATGGAGCTGTTTAAACTCCTGGTTCAGGCCAAGGGGGTTGGCCCCAGGCTCGCGTTAGCCATCCTTGGAGGCCTGAAAGCGCCTGAGCTTGCCAAAGCCATATCCAGCGAGGACGCCGGCTGGATATGCACTGTTCCGGGGGTTGGCCGCAAAACCGCCGAGAGGATTATCCTGGAACTTAAGGACAAGGTGCAGTCGGTGGAGGTAACACCGGGGGCGGCTGTTCCGGGCCGCGATGATGCAATCACCTCGGACGTTATATCCGCCCTCGCAAACCTTGGGTACAAAGCCAAGGATGGTAGAGCGGCGCTTAAGTCCGTTCTGAAAGACCAGGGGGAAATGCCTTCCTTCAACGACCTGATACGTGAGTGTCTCAGTGTTCTTTCCGGAAGAAAACCCTCGGCCTGAGACTGTGAATCAAGGCGCCCCCTTTAGGGGGGCCCAAATCGAAGATTTGTGAGGGAAGAGAAAATGACACTTTTCGCTTCCCGTTGAGTAAAAAGCCACGTATGGACTTTTTACGACCCTACCAGAGGTACAGTGGATGACGAAAGGTTCATAGATCCGGAACAGTCCGGCGACGACAAGGTGTTCGAGGCCGATATCCGTCCCAGGACCCTTGCGGAATATATCGGCCAATCTGCGGTCAAGGAAAACGTCCGTGTTTTTATCGAGGCCGCGAGGGAGAGGCAAGAGGCCCTTGATCACGTTCTTCTTTATGGTCCGCCGGGTCTTGGAAAGACAACCCTTGCACACATTCTGGCCAACGAGCTTGGTGTGGAGATCCGGGCGACTTCCGGACCCGCGATGGAGCGTTCCGGTGACCTTGCGGCAATCCTGACAAACCTGGAAGACAGGGGCGTCTTCTTTGTGGACGAGATCCACAGGATGAACAGAACGGTTGAGGAGGTGCTATATCCAGCCATGGAGGATTTTTCCCTCGACCTGATTATCGGAAAGGGGCCGGGAGCAAGGACCGTAAAGCTGGATCTCCCCAGGTTTACCCTGATTGGGGCCACAACCCGCATGGGCCTGCTTTCCTCGCCTTTCAGAGATCGGTTTGGTGTTGTTTTCCGTCTGGAGTTCTATTCAGTGGCGGAGTTGACGGAAATCGTCCTCAGGTCCGCGACGATCATGAGGATCGAACTTGCTCCTGAGGCGGCCGATGAGATAGCTCGACGTTCAAGGGCTACTCCCAGGATAGCAAACCGGCTGCTCAGAAGAGCACGCGACTTCGCCCAGGTCCAGGGAAACGGCGTTATTACCCGGGATGTGGCCTGTCTGACCCTGAAACGGCTTGAGATAGACGAACAAGGGTTCGATAAACTCGATCGCCAGGTTCTGATAGCGATTATTGACAAGTTCGGAGGCGGCCCGGTGGGGATCGATACGATTGCCGCCGCCGTGGGTGAGGAGAGGGATACGATCGAGGATATTTGCGAACCCTTCCTGCTTCAGGGGGGATTTCTCCAGCGTACGCCACGGGGGCGGCTGGCCACTGAGACGGCCTACCGGCATTTGGGACGAAGACCGACCCCCAAAGCCGGGGAACAGGAGGACCTTTTTCCCGAGTCCAATGGGATAAAAGAGCCGAAACCTGGAACCTGATTATTTCACCAACCGGTATTTTATTCCGCCTTTTTCCAGATCTCCAGTTCCAGGGACGATGGAGTCACCTGTTCCACGAACACCTGCAGGTCCGAAAAATCCATACTCAGGATCTCATCGGCGAATTCCTGTGATGAGGTGTAGACCTCGAACACCTGCGAGGTGGAATGGGGTGTGATTACCGGGTTTTCAAAGTTGCCGATAAACCTGGATTGACTGAGGAGGGACTGGAGAAACTCTTTCCGGTCCAATGGGGTCATGTTGACATATGTGAACTCGATTCTCGTGGGGCTGAAAAGGTATCCTGATGAGGCCAGTTCCTTAGACAGGGCCTCGACGTCTATTCTGACGGTCCTCGCGACGTAATACGTGTTGCCTACAAGCTTCTCCTGCTCACTGGTGGTGGTGAAGAAATCCGAGTAATTCAGGAGATTCAGGATGTTGGATGCAGGATCTCCGGTGTCGAATGGGTCGCGGTTAAGATGGATCCCTGCCTCATCGATGCAGCCGCGCAAAGGCCTGTTGGAGAAAAGCTTGATCCCCTGGGCGTTAAGAGCATAAAGGATGGTCTGTCTTGTAGCGTCCCGCCTGGCCAGTTCTCTTGTCAGTTCCAGTTCCTGGCCGAAACTGTCATTTCCCGTAAAGCTCTTCTTCCATTTTCCCCCATCATAAAAACCGCAAAGGGATGCCATACCGGCAACGGATGAAAACTGAACCTTTGCCGTCCCGGCGGGTGGTTTTTCCGGTGTGGCCCGGATTTCAGGGGAAACGAGGCCTTCGATCGTTGCCAGGGTGTCGGGCTCGCTTTCCGCGGTGTATCCCCTGAATGTCGAGACGATCTTTCCATCACGGTTTATTAGGACAAGCGTGGGGAGAAGATTACCCCGGTATGAGTTGAAGATGGCTGAATCCTGGTCGAAAAGGATGGGGTAGGTTACCTTGCCTTGGAAGCGTTCCAGGCGTTCAAGAAATCTTCGGATTCTATCCTGGGATATATTGATATCCTCGTTTATTGCCAGGATTGCAAGGTTCTTTCCGCCGTATTTGTCCTCGAGTTTCTGCAGAGAGAGCATCTCTTCCACACAGGAGTCACAGTAAATGGACCAGAAGTTGAGGACAACCGGCACCCTGCCGAGAAAATCTGCAAGGTCGATCGTCCGGCCTGAATGGTCGGTTGCTTTAAAAAGCGGCGCCGCCGACCCCTCGGGAAGGAAATCGACGGTTCCGACGGGGGCCGCCTGTTCCAGGGCGTAAACATTAATGGGGGCCGTGGCCAGAACGTTAACCGCGAGGATGGTTAACAGCATTTTCCACATGGCGTCATTTCCTTCTCTGTTTTCTGGTCAGATCCAATGTTCTTGTGGTATCAATCAGGCTTATGATGATACCCGCAAAGAATCTCCGATTCAAGCTTGCCGCGTTAATATTGGCCGCGTGGGGCCTGATCGCTGTCCCGATACCATCCGGCGCCGACGGCACGTTCCTCGTTGGGAGGATCATAGACGGTGATACCCTGGTGCTTGCGGGCGGGACGAGGGTCAGGCTTCTTGGAATAGACGCTCCGGAAGTAGGTGAGCCCTGGGCCGCAAAGGCGACGCGATCTTTACGGAAAATGGCTCTGGGGAAGATGGTCACCCTGAAGGAGTGTAACGAAAAAGACCCGTACGGACGAACCCTGGCTGTTTTACAACAGGGTGGAGTGAATATCAATACCAGTCTTTTAAGGGAGGGATTGGCGGTTCCGCTGTTGATACCGCCCTGCGGCGCTTTAGTCGCTGATCATTCAATCAGGGCGGCCGGAAGCGCCATTAAGGGGCGGAAGGGGATTTACAGCTCCAGCGCTTTCCAGGTGGTGAAGGATCAAGATGCCGGCGCGGTCGTGGGGAGACAGAGCGTTGTCTTCGGGACGATTCGAAACGTCCATCGCGGACGCAAGGTTATTCACCTCAACTTCGGGGATAACTGGAGGACGGACTTTACAATAGTTCTCTTTTCCAGGGGGCGGGCCCGGTTTGCATCCATGGGGCTTAACCCTGAGGATCTCCTGGGACGTACAGTGTACGTTCTGGGGAAGGTCCAGGAGTACAATGGTCCGGAGATTATCGTAAACCGCCCGGAGCAGATCCTGCCGGTATATGACGGTCCCGCCGAATCGTTGGAACACCCTGGGGCCGGCAAAAGGATGGATATGCCCCATGAATAAGGCCGTTGCAGTGCTGATCGCAGGGGTGGGGTGCATCATCGTGATTCTGGCCATCAACAGAGGGCTGCCATCGTTCACGGGACCAAAACCCGTTTTGGAAAATAGAAAAGTGACGGACTCGCATGCCCTGAACCAACAGGGGATCACCTTTATGAAGGAGGGGAAATTTGAGAGAGCCGTGAAAATTCTCCGTGCTGCGAGGGCCGCAAAACCTGGAGATTCGGTTATCGCCCAAAATCTCTCCCTGGGGTTGGCCCGGTTATCCCGGACGGCGGAAAATGGTCGAGGGATCGAGGAAAATGAAGCCCTGTTAAAGGAAGCCCTGAGCGTATGGCCGGAAAATCCGGAAGCTTTAAACAGCCTCTCCCGCCGTTACTATGAAGATGGCAGATACAAGGACGCGTGGAATCTCGCCGTGAGATTGGCCGCGTTCCATCCCGATCTTCCCAATCTCCGTGAGTATATCGCCCGCCTGGAGAGCCTCATGGAGGAGGATAAAGGTATGGTGGCCGAGAAGGGGCAGTATTTCCGGCTGCTTTACAGCGGGGCCAGACAGCTTGAGTTCGAGGGGGAACTGCTGGCCATTCTACAGGAGGAGATGGATTCCCTGACCGCGGCCCTTGGGATTTTCCCCTCCCATCCCATCGATGTTCTGCTCATGACCGAGGACCTGGGTGAAAAAGCCAAACCGGTGGACCCGGCTTTCAAAGGTATCTACGATGGGAGGATACGTCTCTACCTGGGAGATTCATTAAACGACAGGGATGTGTTGACCCGAACTGTTCGTCATGAGATGGTTCACGCCCTCCTTCGTCAGGCAGGCGGCGTTCTTCCCGCCTGGTTCCAGGAGGGAGTGGCTCAGAAGTTGGGGGAGAGGCCGTCCGCAAGGAAAACGGTGGAGATGAAGAGGGTTTTGCGGGACGCCATGAAGGGTGCCTTTTCTCTCGATCTGCTTTCTTTCGGTGACAGTTACGTCAGCCTTCCCGCCGATAAGAGGAACATGGCCTATGCGGCCAGTTATCTATTTATTGAATACCTGGAAGGAAAATACGGGGAAAATATGATCCCGGTTATCGTATCGGATCTGCAGCGGGGGCTCTCCCTCGAGGAAGCCATGATGTCCTATACCGGAAAGGGGATCCATGACCTGCAGGCGGACTTCATCAAGGACCTGAAAAAGGGGGGTTGAGAAGATGCCGGTCGTAGCCATCGTGGGACGTCCCAATGTAGGCAAATCAACCCTGTTCAACCGGATTCTGGGCAGGAGAAAGGCCATCGTGGATGACACCTCCGGGGTTACCAGGGACAGAAACTACGGTGTCGCCTCGTGGACGGGAAGGGAATTTACCCTGGTGGATACGGGGGGACTGGACCCCACCGTTGAGGAGGGATTTTTTCCCCTTATCCGGGATCAGGCCATGCTGGCAATAGGAGAAGCGGACGTCATTCTTTTTGTTCTGGATACCCGCGACGGCCTTACACCCGCCGACATGGAGGTTGCCGACGTTCTCAGGAGGACCGAAAAACCGGTCATCGTTGTCGCCAACAAGTCCGAGGGGGACAAGCGTGAGATGGAAGCCGCGGAGTTTTTTGAACTGGGGTTAGGCAGTGTGATGCCCGTTTCAGCGCTTCACGGGGCCGGGGTGGCTGAACTGTTGGAGAAGGTTGTTTTGGACCTGCCGGATGCGGGAGAGACCACCCGGGAGCAATGGGATATACGGGTTGCCGTGATCGGACGTCCAAATACGGGGAAATCCACCCTGATCAACCGTATCCTGGGAGAGGAGAGGCTGCTTGTTTCCGAGATCCCCGGCACAACCATGGACAGTATCGATACGCTGTTGAAGCATGGGGAAAGACATTATCTGTTTGTCGATACGGCTGGAGTGCGCAGGCGAAGCAGGATCAGGATGGACATGGAACGCCATTCGGTCATGAGAGCAATATCCGCACTGGAAAGGTGTGATGTATGCCTCCTTCTCCTTGACAGCGTTGAGGGCCTGGTGGAACAGGACATCCGCCTGGCCGGGCTGGCCGAGGATCGCGGCAGAGGGCTGGTTGTTGTTCTAAACAAATGGGACCTGATGGAAAAGGACCATATGACGTTCGACCGTATGTGCAAGGATATTCGGGAGCAGCTCTTCTTCTTCAACCATGCACCCATAGTGTCCCTGTCGAGCCTCACCGGGATGCGGGTCGGGAGGATCTTTGATGCGGTGGAAACCGTCTACGGGGAAGCCGGGAAAAAGATCCCCACAAGGGAGCTGAACGACCTTTTGGTAAGGGCTGTTGAGCGTCACCAGCCCCCTCTGGTAAGGGGCAGGCGGGTCCGCTTTTACTACGCTACCCAGACTTTGACCCATCCACCTACCTTCCTTATCTTCACAAATCGTCCCGGCGAGATCAGGGAGAACTATGTGAAATACCTTGAGGGGCGGATCAGGGAAGAGGCCGGCTTCGCCGGAAACCCCATACGATTGAGGTTCCGGCGTGGACGGGGGGAGGGAGGTAGAGGGTAGGGCTAAACCCCGAAAGTCTCCAGCTCCTTAAGCAGGTCCTTTCCCAACTCCCTCCACTCCTGGAGACTTACGAAGAGTGTCTCGAAGATCTGCTCGGAGTCGTTGACCGTCTGAAGCAGAGTTTTACTCTCGGACTGGTTGCTTTTGGCCGTGCGGGTCAATCTGTTTGATATCTCCCGCATACTATTGGCCGACCTGGTAATGATATCCGCTTTGGCCCTGTACTGATCGGCCCCTTCCCTGAGGTTTGCAGCCAGGGCCTGGACCTGTCCTGAGGTCTCGACCACACTCACCGTGAATTCCGCCTGACGCTGGGTCTCGTCTCTTATGGAAAGACTGATATCGTGGGATTTTTCGAAGCTCTGGCTTATCCTGTTAAAAATGCCCTCCATCTTTCTGGAATTATCAACGGCGGTACCTACCTCAGTCTTTATCTTTCCCGTACCCCTGATGAGCTCCTGAAGGTCATTTTCAAATCCGTCCATGGCGGTTTTGATTTTTCCGGTGAAGCCCTCGACATCCCTGGAAAGTTTCCCGATCTCCTCGGCTACGACGGCGAAGCTTCTTCCATGGGTTCCCGCCTGGGCTGCGATAATGGAGGCATTCAGGGCCAGGAGCTTGGTCTGATCCATCACGTCGTCTATGACCTTGACCATATCCCTGACGTCCACTGATCCGGCCGCCAAATCCTCCATGGTCTTGAAGAAAACGTCCGTCGATCGGTCAAGGTTCTCGATCTCCTTACTGGCTTCCTTGAAGACCTTCTCTCCGGACGACACCTCTTCTTTTACCCGTTCGTCCGCAAGGGCCGATTCTTCGGCCCTCGTCCGGATGTCCTGCAGGGTTTCCCCCATGTTCCGGACCACCTGCGTTATTTCCTCCATGGAGGATGTCAGGTCATCCATCTGGTCGGCCACTTCAACTCCAGCCCGGTCGAAATCCTCGGCCACTTTCATCTCCTGGTCCGAGGCCGTCAGCATCTCCTCCGCATCCATGGTCATGGTGTCGGCGGATTTCCTGAAACTGGTGGTGGCGAGGGCTAATTTCTGGGTCTCCTGCGCGTATCGCTCCCTCCTGTCCTTTATGGTTTTAAACGCTTGGCTCATAAGGTAATCCATACGTCTGATCCCCTGAATAAGCCTGATGTTGGAGATGGCTACCGAGGTCTGATCCGCCAGAACCCTGATGATGTCAACCTCCTCGTCGTGGATGGCCGTTTTTTTGAACTTGTTGTCAACGGCGAACAGACCTACCGGTTCGTCGCCGTCGTGAAAAGGAATGAGCATGAAAGATACGGATCTGATCGCCTTTATGAGGTCGTAGGGGTGTTGAAGGATGTACTCGGGCTTCATCTCCTCCGACCCCCTCACGACATATGGACGGTCATTCTTGATTGTGAGATTAAGGATACCACCCGCCTCGTTCAAGGGGACCTGAATGTCCGCGATAGCTTCGTTCAGGTTGCCCCTTGTCTCCTGACATTCGAGCATGCCGGTCTTCTTGTTCACAAGGAAGATGTTAACCCTGTCAAAGTTCAGCACATCGTGAATTCCATCGGCACACAGGCGGAAAACCGCTTTGAGATCCGCAGAGCGCTGGATAGAGGCGCTGACCTTGGTAATGCCCCGCATTCTGTTCTGGAGGTTGAAAAGCCGCTGCTCGAACTGTTCCTCCTTCTGGATGAAAAGTTTGTTGGTGTCGGACATTTTTCTCTCTTCATTCAGCAGCTTCATATTTTTCTTCCCGATGAGGGCGCCGAATATCCCCATTGCCAGGGATGTGCCGAGGAGCATGTAAAGGAGGGTGGAAAGGGTGCGAATGTCTCCCACGATCTGATCCGCCAGATACACCGACAGGGGGGATCCGTGGGGTCTGAAAAAGAGGATGTCAATGGCCAGCCATCCTACAGGAGCACAGATGCCGATAAGGCCCCCCTTAAGGGCGTTGGTGATGATCTGGTTTCCCATCCGGTGCCGCATTTCATCTTCGAAACCTTGCCTGGTTTTTATCTTAGCCATCATTTCCTCCAATTTGTCCTTTCGCAAACAGCGCCATGAGTAATGCTGATCGCTGATATGCGTTATCGTGATGGTACGGAGAAAAGATACATAATCATCCTTTTTTGGGCAAGGGCCGAAAAAGGTACACAGGTACATCTTGACGGCTATTGAATAATGACCAATACTTCCAGAATCACCCAAAAGTAAATTGGATGGTATGTTTAAAACATGGGTTCATCCGGTTAATGCGTACCTTTATTATTATTTTGCTGTCATTGCGAGCCCGAGTGAAACCGTAGGCGCGGCAATCCCGGGCGGAGCTGAAAAGGTCAAGAGCTGATTTACCACGGTCACGCCGATGGCGTGATTTGCAGGCTGTACCGCCCTTCGGCAAGCTCAGGACAGGCAGGGTTTTAAAGGAGGGTTTAACCAGCCTTTGCGTAAAGCTTCAGCCGTCGCTAAAGCTATGGCTGACAAGTCGGCTTGGCAGGCAGAGGAGGTCTGAAAACCACAAGGTCCTGGTTTTAAACTTCGCGAAACCTCGTTAACTTGTTTTGAATAAACCCTGTGTTACCCTGTGAAACTCTGTGCACCCTGTGTTAAGTTAGCTTTTCACAAAATCTGGTCATCCTTCAGGTACTCATTTCCAGGATGAACCAAAAAATGAGGTGGGTGGTAATTTTCCGGAGGAAGCCGTTTGAACAGGGAGGGGCACGAGCAAATAGACAGTCTATGGGAGGCCCTGGAGGCGGCAGAGCATGACAAGCGGGTCCTGATGCTGGATTATGACGGGACCCTGGCACCCCTGGACGTCGACAGAAGAAAGGCATTTCCCTATGAAGGCGTCAGAGAGGAATTGGGCGCCATCATTGACAGTGGGCGTTGTCGCCTTGTTATTATAAGCGGGCGCGGGATTATGGATCTGGTCCGGCTTCTGGGTCTTGACCCCTTCCCTGAAATATGGGGCTGTCATGGTATGGAACGGCTTCTTTCGAATGGGCACCTGACCACCGGCGATATCCTGGAGGAGGAAATGAGGGGGTTCATCGAGGCCGATGAGTGGGCCAGAGATGCCGGGATAGGGGAGATAAGCGAACGGAAACCCGGCTGTGTGGCCCTCCACTTTGCCGGGGCCGTCGGCATATCCGATGAAATGAGTGCAAATGCCAGAAAGGCGTGGTTTCGTATTGCCCGGCGAAGGGGCCTGGTCCTTAACGATTTCTACGGTGGGATCGAACTGAGGCCCCCGGGCCACGACAAGGGAAATGCCGTCAGAACGGTGCTTGACGAGGCCGGGGCTGACGCCGTATCGGCCTACCTTGGGGATGGTCTCTCCGACGAGGACGCATTTCAGGCGATTAAAGGCCGGGGGTTGGGCGTGCTGGCCAGGGCAGAGTGGAGGCCCACTGACGCGCAGGCTTGGGTCAGACCCCCGGTCCAGCTCCTTGAATTCCTCAAAAAATGGTCTCAAATCTGTGGAGGTCGATAACTAATATGCCGAATTACCTGAGTTTTTTAGAAACCATCGTCCTTGGAAACAGCGTCTGGAGATGGATAACCGCCGCTTTTGTCCTGCTGATTGCCTACGCCGGTTTGGGAATTTGCATTAAGGCGGTCGTCCGGTACCTCGGAAAACTTGCGGAAAAGACCGAGACGACGTTGGACGATTTTTTCGTTGACCTCCTGAAGGTGAGGACGAAGCGCCTTTTTTTCTTTGTCTTTGCCCTGTACGCCGGATCCCTCTTCCTCATCCTTCCGGGTCGGCTGGCACTGATAATCACCAACGCGGCAATTGTCTCCCTTGCGTTTCAGGTGGGCCTGTGGGGCAACGGGGTCATCTCCTACTTCATCTCCCGTCGCGCTTCGCGCGATGCGGATGAACAGCTGAACCTGGAAGCCTACTCGGTCATTACCATCATCGTCAGGACCGTCCTGTGGGCGGCTATCCTTCTTCTTGCCCTCCAGCATCTCGGGGTGAAGGTTACAGCCCTTGTGGCCGGCCTGGGGGTTAGCGGCATCGCGGTAGCCCTCGCGGTCCAGAGCATCCTGAGCGACCTTTTCGCCTCCCTTTCAATAGTCTTCGACAGGCCTTTCGTTATCGGTGATTTCATTGTGGTGGGTGAGCTGCGGGGGACGGTTGAACACGTGGGTCTCAAGACCACCAGGCTCAGGAGCCTATCCGGAGAGCAGCTCATCTTTTCCAATAATGATCTTCTGAGCAGCAGGATACAGAACTATCGCCGGATGAACGAAAGACGGGTGGTCTTTTCCCTGGGGGTGACCTATCAGACCACCGCCGGGAAGCTCGAGGCTATCCCCGGCTGGATCAGGGATATCATCCAATCACAGGAGAATGTACGTTTTGACAGGACGCACTTCAAGAATTACGGAGATTTTTCCCTGAACTATGAAATAGTTTACTACGTCCTTGACAGGGACTACACTATTTATATGGAGATCCAGCAGGCCATCAATCTGGCTATCTTCCGGAAGTTCAAGGAAGAGGGTGTGGATTTCGCCTACCCGACGCAGACGCTCTTCGTAGAAAAGTCATGAGGATCATCGTAAAAACGAGTACCTGGCGTTGAAACCTGTTTTCTCACGCCCGCTCGTCACGCCGGCGGCGTGACGAACGGGCGTGAGACGAATTGATGCTAACACAATAAGGTACGCGAAGTCATCAATCCTTCCGGCTGTACCCGTAGCTCCCCAACGCGTCGCCCAGCGCCCTGTAGGAATGGTCCAGCGGTGAAAAGGCCAGGGGATTGATTCTTCCCATACGGATATTTCCACCGTCATCGAAAGCATCCTCGGCTACGTGGGTGGCCATGATCTCGCCCAGAAACATGTCGTGAATTCCCAGTGGGACTATTTCGGTGAGGCTGCACTCCAGGGAGATGGAACACTCCTCGATGAGGGGAGGGGACACTTTGTCGGCCGGGACCGCGGTCAGGCCGGCTTCTTTAAATTTGTCCGCGTCCTTTCCGGAGATGATGCCGCAAAGGTCGACTTTCCTGATAATGTCCACAGGGGGGATATTGACCACAAATTGGCCCGTCTCCTTGATGATACCGTGGGAGTACCGGCTTGGCCTGATGCTGATGCTGACCATGGGCGGGTCGGAACAGATGATGCCCGTCCAGGCGATGGTGATGATGTTCGGTCGTCCCCCTTTGTCCTGACAGGTCACCAGGACAACGGGTACGGGACACAGGAATGTTGAAGGTTTGACGGTTCGTTTTTTCATCTTTGCCTCATTTCAAAATAGTCCAGAGTCTTCAAAATAGTCCAGAGTGCAGAGTCCAGAGTGCTGGAGTCCAGAGTCGCGGATTCAAGCGAAACGCATAAAAAGAGGTGACATTGGGTTAAGTCTTGATAGTTTGAGTTTTAGCGGAAACCAAACTAAGGAGACCACCCAATGTCACACGGTTATATTAGCGTTGAGGAGCGTGAAATCATAGCGTTTATGTCCCCGTGTCTATCTTTCCCCTCTGGACTCTGGACACTGGACTCTGGACTGGTTTCCTTACAGTATCTGGGAAAGGAACAGCTTCGTACGTTCGTTCTGCGGATTGTTGAATATGTCCTGAGGAGTTCCCACCTCCACGATTTTTCCCTCGTCCATGAAGATGGTCCTGTCGGCCACCTCCTTCGCGAAACCCATTTCGTGGGTAACGCAAATCATGGTCCTCCCCTCGCGTGCCAGAGTTTTCATGACGTCCAGAACCTCACCTATCATCTCAGGATCCAGGGCCGAGGTGGGCTCATCGAAGAGCATGATCTTCGGCTGCATGGCAAGCGCCCGCGCGATGGCCACCCGCTGCTGCTGTCCGCCCGAAAGTTGGCCGGGGTAAACAGGGGCTTTCTCGGGGATCCCCACTTTGTCCAGCAGCTTCATGGCGGTCTCCTCAGCCTCCCTGGTTGATCGGCCCCGGACCTTTACCTGGGCGATGGTTATGTTGTTCATTACCGTCATGTGGGGAAAAAGGTTGAAGCTCTGGAAAACCATGCCCACTTCCGCACGGACCTTGTTTATGTCGGTCATGAAATCGGTGAGGGTGATTCCGTCGATTATAATCTCCCCTTCGTCAATGGTCTCCAGATGGTTAAGGCAGCGCAGGAGCGTACTCTTTCCCGAGCCGGAGGGACCCATGATGACCACTACCTCGCCTCTGTCGACCTGCATGGAGACATCGGTAAGGGCGTTGACCTGGTGTGTGGTGTAGAAGGTCTTGGAGACGTTTCGTACTTCAATCATGAGTTGCATACCTCCTCTCGAGGTACTGGACGAACATGGAAAGGGAGAAGGTAAGGACAAGATAAAGGGCCGCGACGGTAAAGAATGCCTCGAAGGGGCTGAACGTTGAGGTTGCGATCTCGCGGCCCGCCTTGGTGAGATCCGTAATGGCGATGATTGATACCAGGGACGAGTCCTTGATAAGCGATATGAACTGGCCGGCGAGGGGCGGCATTATGCGCTTGAAAGCCTGGGGAAGAATTATAAACTGCATGGCCTGTGGGTAGGTCATACCGAGGGATCGGGCGGCCTCCATCTGTCCCCTGTGAATCGACTGGATCCCGGCACGCACGATTTCCGCCACATATGCACCGGCGAAGAAGGAGAGGGCCAGGATCCCGGCGACCTCGTTGGACAGTGAGAATAGCTGCCCGATAAAGAAGTAAAAGATGTAAAGCTGGACCAGAAGAGGGGTTCCACGGATCAACTCGATGTATCCTATGGCCAGCCACTTGGGCGCGGGGCTGGAGGATATCCGTGCAAGACCTGTGATGAGCCCGATGAACACCGCCAGAATAACCGAAATGAAGGACATCTTAAGGGTGAGCCATAGGCCGATGAGAAGAATCCCGACCGCCCATTTTTTGTATGACCCGATGATATCCCCTGAATCCAGATCATCGCCCTCGTAAACCTGTACTATCCCGGCGGGGATTCGGTATGTTTCGTCCTTTCCGTCGAAAGTGCGCAGGATGACCACTTTGTCCTTTCCATCATTCCTGATGGAGGAAATCGTGCCCGGATCCTCCGCCGTAATATCTATCTGTTCCTTGAAAAGGATGTATCGTGGCATTCGCTGCCATTGCCAGATGTAATCGATCTTCTTTGTGGCTCTTCCGATTACGAGGATAATACCGAGGAGGATGAGGACGAGAAGACTCCAGGAGAGGCTATGGCGAACCCTTATATCACGGGACAGGCGCTTAAGGGTGTTCAACAGGGGCTTTCCTCTCTGGCTATATTAAGGTTGAAAATGGTTTCAGGGGGGCATTGCCCCCCCGAAAACCGGAAAATCATCAATCAGCAAATATATCCATATGCATGGAAAAAGCGAAAACGGCAGGTGAAGCCTGAATAATGATATAACCCGCGTTTTCGCGCGCACTGTCCTATTGAACGGTCTTCAACCAGGTCGTGCCGGTGATCCACTTCTTGTAGATCTTGTCGTAGCGGCCGTCTCCCTTGACCTGGCGCAGGAAATTGTTCAGCCAGTTGAGAAAATCCGGATCGCCCTTCTTGACCGCCCATCCAAGGGGTTCGAAGGTGAAAGGTTTGTCAAGGAATACCAGCTTTCCCTGGCCCTTCTGGGCGAAGAACACCGCGCAGTATGGCAGATCATACACGAAGGCGTCCGCGCGGCCGTTGATGACCTCCATGGCAGCCTCCGGTTCCGTTTCGAAACTCTTATAGTTGGCTTTCGGAATGAGCCTCTTGGTTGCCTGCTCTCCAGTGGTTCCCAGCTTGGAGACTACCGTGTACTTGGGACTGTTCAGATCCTTGTAGCTCTTGACCTTGCCCTCCAGTTTTTTGGAAATGAGGATAGTCTGCCCGACTATGATATAGGGATCGACAAAGTTGATCTTCAGGTTTCTCTGTTGGGTTATGGTCATGCCGCTCATGATGATGTCGAATTTGTTCGTTAAAAGGGCTGGAATGATGCCGTCCCAGGCGGTGTTGACGAGTTTCAGTTTTACTCCCATGGACTTGGCCATCTCCTTCGCCATGCTTACGTCGAAACCGACGATATCCCCTCTCTTGTCCCTCATTTCGAAGGGAAGATATCCCGTCTCCAGCCCGACGCGCAGAGTACCGGATTGTATTATTGATTCCAGGGTGGAACTCTTGGCCAGGTCGATGTTTGCGGCATGCACAGGCAGCGACGGCAGAACAAGAACCGCGGCAAGCGTCAGTAAAGCGGCAAAACGTTTCATTGCTCCCTCCTAAATGAAAAGATGGAACCGGTTAAGTAGCCTATGGCCTCAGTATGACTTTCCCTCATCGAGAAGTTCGTAAATGAGCATCTGAGTACCGCACTCCGGGCACTTGGATATTTCCTCTTTCGGTAGATAGATGATCCCGGTCTGGCCGCACCTGGGACATTTAACCTGAACGGCCTCGGCTTTTTCACGCAATGCAACACACCCCTTTCTCTCGGGGAAAATATATCATCGCTGTTTAATCGGGTCAACGAGCGTGTTTGTCCGCCTCATGTGCCATCTCCCCGGTGGCCAGTATGAACCGGACAACCCTTGTGCTGCAAACCCGGACAGTTTACGTGTTACTTACAGTGTGGGAAAGGCTTGTTGACAGTGGCCGAAGGCTGCCATAAAATAGCGTCGCCAAGGAGGAATAGTTGGATTATCTGATCCCGGCTTTAGGTTCCGCAACAGGCGTAAAAATGGCCCAGTGGAAGGTTATTCTCATCTTTTCGCTGAAGGTTTTTCTTTTCTGTGTCCCTTTTATTGTCCTGGGTCTGCTCATCGAATATGACGTGATCCGGGTGCCTGTGAGAAACAGGGTTATCAAGATCTGTGTGGGGCTTCTGTTTGCCGTCCCCGTTTTTCTCTTTGGCCTGCTTAACTTTATTGCTCCCCGGCTGCCCGACGCATTCTGGGACGCTCATCCCGCCCTGGAGCCGCTCTGGATCATGGAAGGAAAATGGTCTCCGCTTGTTCTCATGGTAATCGTGGTCCTTTTTGTTCTTCTATATCTCCTTGAGACGATAGGTGGAGAGCTGACGAAATAGGGTCATGGGCTTTTCGAACCCCCGAACAGAAACCCATCAATGGCTATTGACATGATTCGCAATTTGTACTAATGGTTCCCTTTCGTTTTGGGTTGTTCCGTCTATTCAGCGAGGAATCAAGCAGCGATGAAAACGTTCAGTGCAAAGAAGGAAGATGTACAAAGGCGGTGGGTCGTTGTGGATGCTGAGGACGTCGTCCTCGGAAGACTCGCCTCCCAGGTTGCCGGTATCATCAGGGGAAAGAACAAACCGATTTTTACTCCCCACGTGGACACGGGCGATTTTGTAATTGTTGTGAATGCCGAAAAGATCCGGTTAACCGGCAATAAACTTGACCAGAAGTTCTACTATCGTCATTCGGGCTATCCCGGCGGCATCAAGGGTATTTCCGCCCGGGATCTGCTTGAAAAAAGGCCGGAAATGTTGGTCAAAAATGCCGTCCGGGGGATGCTTCCCAAAAACAGGCTTGGCAGGCAGATGATCGGCAAGCTGAAGATATACGCCGGAGCGGAGCATCCCCATGAGGCACAGCAGCCCGAGAAGATCTCCATTTGATTCCAGAGGGTAAATATTAAAAATGGAACAGACGACATATTATGGGACAGGAAAGAGAAAGACCTCCATTGCGCGCGTATGGCTGAAGGATGGAGATGGAAAGATCCATATCAACCGGAAAGAAGCTGACGGATATCTGGGCAGGGAAACCCTGAAAATGATAATTATGCAGCCCTTCGAGGTGACGGGGACCGTTGGACAGTTCGATGTCAGGGTCACTGTCAAGGGCGGCGGCGTCAGCGGACAGGCGGGAGCCATCAAGCACGGCATCAGCAGAGCCCTCCTTAACGTTTCCGGCGAATACAGGAAGCCGCTTAAGAAAGCCGGGTATCTGACCAGAGACGCTCGCGAGGTTGAGCGTAAGAAGTATGGCCAGAGGGGTGCCCGCGCAAGGTTCCAGTTCTCCAAACGTTGATCTTCCCTCGATGGGAATTTTCAGGGGAAGGGCCCTTGCGGCTCTTCCCCTTTTTTCTTTTGGTTCATTCGGGGTAACGCATACCTTTATGATTTTGCTGTCATTGCGAGGAACATCGAGGGAGACGAGAGTGACGCGGCAATCCCGGGCGGAGCTGAAAAGGTCAAGCTCAGGGCAGGCTGTGGTAAATCAGGTCTGGAAGTGTTTGTTATTTCAACATGATTTCACATCCGGGTACTCATTTTTACGATGAACCTGATTTGTGATATGATTCAATGTCTTGGCTACCCTGGGGCATTTGTAGATCGGAGGGATGATGACTGCCAGAGTGGGAATAATCGGGGCAACGGGCTATACCGGGATGGAGCTCATCCGAATTCTGTTGCGCCATCCCGAGGTTGACCTGACATACGTCACATCGAGGAAGTGGGCCGGAAAGCATCTTTCCGAGGTCTCTCCGGCCTTGTCCGGCCGGACGGGTCTGAGGTTCAGGGCGTTTGACGCTTCCGAGGCCCGGATGGAGTCGGACCTGGTTTTCGTATGCCTTCCCCATGGGGGTGCCATGGATGCGTCCGCCGCCTTGATTGAAACAGGCGTGCGAACCGTTGACCTGAGCGCTGACTTCAGATTGCGGGAACGGAAGGTCTACGAGGAGTGGTATGGCCCCCACAGCCAGGTCCATCTGCTGCGGACCGCTGTAAACGGTTTTCCCGAGCTTTACCGGGATGGAATACGTGACGCTTTCCTGGTGGCCAACGCGGGGTGTTATCCGACCAGCATCATCCTGGGTCTCGTCCCTCTTGTGGAAAAGGGTCTCCTAAAGACGTCTTCCGTTATCGCCGACAGCAAATCCGGTGTAAGCGGGGCCGGAAGGGAACCGAAGGAGCATCTCCATTTCCCCGAGGTGGAGGGCAACTTCTCGGCCTATGGAATTGCGGGTGTGCACCGGCACACCCCTGAGATTGACCAGGAGCTGACCAGGATCGGGGGAAAGGAAATCCGGGTGACCTTTACCCCTCATTTGCTCCCGGTCAGTAGAGGGATACTTTCGACGATCTATGCCGATCCGGCTGGTTCCCTTGAGGCCGAGGCCGTTTGTGATCTGTACAAAGAACGGTATAGGGATGAGCCGTTCGTGCAGGTCCGGGGAAACCAGGAACCGCTTCCGACCTTGAAGGAGGTTCGCGGAACCAACATGTGCGTCATCGCTCCAAGGATTGACCGGGGAAACGGAAGGATCATCGTGATTTCCTGCCTGGACAATCTCGTGAAAGGCGCCTCCGGACAGGCGGTACAGAACATGAATATCATGCTGGGGCTTCCGGAGACTCTCGGGCTTCTGGATCTGCCCATTGTTCCCTGAATCCTGGAAATGAGTACCTGAAGGATGACCAGATTTTGTGAAAAGCTAATTTAACACAGGGTGCACAGAGTTTCACCAGCCGTCGCTGAAGCTATGGCTGGCAGGCAGGGTGGCACAGGGTTTATTCAAAACAAGTTAACGAGGTTTCGCGAAGTTTAAAACCTGTGCAACCCTTTTTTTAAACCCTGTGAAGTGACCTCCAAGTCACGCCATCGGCGTGACTGTGATAAATTAGCTTTTGACCTTTGGGATTGCCGCGTCACTCTCGTTTCCCTCGATGCTCCTCGCAATGACTTCACTGGTCATCGCGAACCGTATCCGAGTGAAGCGATCCCGTGGGCGACCGGAGGGCGCCGCAACGACCTTTTCAGCTTCGCCCGGGATTGCCGCGTCACTCTCGTCTCCCTCGATGCTCCTCGCAATGACAGCAAGATAATAAAGGTACGCATTAACCGGATGAACCAAAACTTCAAAGCTCAAACTTCAAACTCCATTGTTTCACCATAGCTTCAGCGGAGGTGGATGGATCCTAGGCCTTTACGCGCCCATCGAGATTTTAACACCATTAAATGTCAAAAATGACTTGCAAATTAATTTAATAATCGGATACGATTCCCCACATTTGAGTGCCGTAACTGTCTTTTGCTGCGTGGTTGTGCGTACAATATTGATGACTTCGCAAAAAGTCATCAACGCGCCCATCAGGGCGCTCAAATCGAAGATTTGTGAGGAAAGTGAAAATGACACTTTTCGCTTTCCGTTAAGTAAAAAACCATTCATGGGCTTTTTACGACACTATCAACAGTTATGACTTCGCAAACTGAGGGCACACACATCATGAAAGATTCTTCTATCTCCAATCACATGCAGACTATCGCCGGCCATAGAGCTGCTATAGCTGAGGGAGAAGAAAATATCATCGATATCAAGTGTGCAACCAACCTAATGAGTGCTGCAATTGGATTAAGAAACCCTTATACAAAAAACCATTCTGATCATGTGGCAGAAATAACGCTCAACATTGCAGAGTCAGGGTTTTCCGACCAATTTGTTAATTTGGATACTGTGAGAATGGCAGCAATCATTCATGATGTCGGGAAAATCGCAGTGGACGAGTTTATTTTGAATAAGCCGACATTATTAACTGAGGCAGAATTTGAGATGATCAAATTTCATACATTTCTAGGCAGAAAACTTATTGCCGATTTTGACTATAATCCGATGTTGAACGATGCCATTCTCAGCCACCATGAAAACTATGATGGCACTGGGTATCCAAACGGTCTAAAGGGAGATGAGATCCCCCTGATTGCAAGAATTATACGAGTGGCTGATTATTTTGATGCATTAACATCAAGCCGTCCTTACAGGTCTACGTTGCAGGTTGATGATGCAATAAATATTATGAGAAAAAATATGCATTGTTTTGATCCGGATGTCTTCAAGGTTTTTATAAACAATAAGCAATGGCTAACAAGGTTCTGCACCTGACCACTATTATCGAAGATTTGTGAGGAAAGTGAAAATGACACTTTTCGCTTTCCGTTAAGTAAAAAGCCACGAATGGACTTTTTACGACCCTATCAAAGTTCAACGTCGAACCTCAAACGGGATAAAACAGCGACCCTGACTTTATTTTTACTTAAGCGCTCTGCTCCCGGGTTTTTCCATGGGGATCTCTTCACGGCACAGGGGACATTGGCCGGGTTCGAAGGCGGGGGCATGAATCGGCAGAAGCGAAAAGTGCGGATATGGGGTGGGATCGACAGGTTTATCAATGTAGCGATGCACCAGTGAAGCGGTGGCAACCAGGTTGCCACCCAGTTCGACAGCAAGGTCTGCGGCCTCCCTGATGGATCCCCCGGTGGTAACCACGTCCTCCACAGCCAGAATTCTCTCACCGGGATTAACCGTGAATCCGCGGCGCAGGGCCATTTTTCCATCAACTCTCTCGGTGAACACTGCCCTCGCACCGAGGGCCCAAGCTACCTCCTGCCCGATAACAATGCCTCCAACCGCTGGTGACACTACGAGGTCGATCCCCTCTCCCACCCTCTCGGCCAGCCTGCTACCGAGATCCCTTCCAACATCAGGATATTGCAGGACCAGGGCACATTGAAGATAAACCGGGCTGTGCTTGCCGGAAGTCAGGCCGAAGTGGCCTTCCAGAAGGGCCCCCTTCTCCCGGAAGATGGAAAGAAGAATTTTATCCGACATTACGGGATTCGAGAAGCTCCTTGATCTTGTTCTGGAGGACCTCGTTTTCATAGGGCTTTGTGAAATAGGCGTCGGCGCCCATGGCCATCCCCTTTTTGGCATCCTCATCGGAGTAGTAAACCGCCGAGATCATGACAACGATGATATCCGAAAGGGAAGGATCCTCCTTGATCTGCCTACAAAGCTCAAAACCGTTCATACCCGGGATATTCACGTCGAGGAGGACGATATCCGGATGCGCCTCATGAACCTTCTTGAGGGCATCCATTCCCTCCTGCGCGGTGATTATCTCATAGCCTTCCATCTCGAAGATCTGTTTTTGCATGGTTAAAATCACGATGTTGTCTTCAACGATGAGAATTTTCTGCACCATCATAGCCTCCCTCTGAAACTACCCCTCCAAAATAATCGCTCCCACTATGCTAACCTCGTAAAAAGTCTCTTCCAGGCATTTTACGAGGCGGGGCATGGCTCCCCCCCGCGCACATCCCGCTTGACGGACTTTTTGCGAGTCTATTGATTATGCCCTATTTGCCCCCATTTCATCAAGGATCATTTCAACCGCCTGAACCCTGTCAAAAGCCTTGACCACGGGCCGCCCCACCACAAGGTAATCGGCCCCCGCCCTAACCGCCCGCGCGGGTGTGGCGATTCTGGTCTGGTCGTCTCCTGCTGATCCGGCCGGCCTGACGCCCGGAGTCACCAGGATACACCCGCCGTCAAGTTCGTCCCTTAATCGTGAGACCTCAAGGGGGGAACAGACAATGCCGTCGGCGCCGGCGGCCCTGGCCAATTTTGCCAACCTGACAACCTGCTCCTCAATATCCCCCCCGAACCCTATCTCGGACATATCCCCTTTCCCAAGGCTCGTCAGGATTGTGACGGCCAGGACCTTCGAGTCCCCGGCGGCATCCTTGGCAGCCGATATCATATCCCTTCCCCCCGAGGCGTGGACGGTAAAGAAAGAGATACCTAAAGGGACCACCGCTTCCACCGCCTTCCTCACCGTATTGGGAATATCGTGGAACTTCAGATCCAGGAAAACCCTTGCCCCTGCTCCCTGAATTCGGCGGACTATATCCGGACCGGCCACGGAAAACAGCTGTGCCCCCACCTTGAGCGCGGCTACCTTCTCACCAACTTCCTCTGCCAGGACACAGGCCTCGTCCTGATCATCCATATCCAGCGCTACTATCAGACCACCGGCCATAATGATTCCTCGTTCATGTAAAACCGCGCCTCACTGCGTACATCGCCTATCTGAGTAACAATAAAGAGTGTGAAAATCAACACGTTTGGCAAATCACAATGGATCATCAACAACCAGGCTTCCCACCACCTGGCCGAGGGAATGCATCCCCTGCCCCTCCATGAACGAACGGACCCCCCTGACAATCCTCATGGGCGCCGAGGGATCGGTGAAGGTCGCGGTACCGACCTGGACAGCGCTGGCCCCGGCGATGAGAAACTTTATGGCATTCTCCGGGTCGCCGATCCCGCCGATCCCCACAACGGGGATGTCCACCGCAAGGGCCGCCTCGTAGACCATTCTCAGGGCGATGGGACGGATGGCCGGACCGGACAACCCGCCTATCACCCTCCCAAGAACGGGGCTGCGGGTGCGGATGTCGATCTCCATCCCGGTGACCGTGTTGATCAGGGAAATGGAATCCGCCCCCGCATCACGGACCGCCCCGGCCATTTCCGGAATATCTCCGGAATTGGGAGAGAGTTTCACCATGAGATGGAGGCCGGTTGCGCTCCGGAGGGCGGCGACCAGTTCTGCGGCAAGCTCGGGCCGCATCCCGAACTGCACTCCACCCTCCTTGACATTGGGACAGGAAATATTGACCTCCAGCGCGGAAATCCCATCGGCCCCGGTAAGCCTTTCGGCCACCTTGACGTATTCACCGATGGAACCGCCGAGGATGTTGGCGATAATCACAGCCCCCGATTCCACAAGAAAGGGCAACTTGTCGGCCACGAACCGTTCCACACCCACATTCTGAAGCCCAATGGAGTTCAACATGCCCGCGGGGGTCTCAACAACCCTGGGAGGCGGGTTTCCCTCCATGGACAGCAGGGAGATCCCCTTGGCCACTACAGCCCCCAGCTCTGAAAGGTCAAAGTAGGCCGAGGCCTCCTCCCCGTAGCCGAATGTTCCTGACGCGGTCATCACGGGGTTCTTTATGACCAGCCCCCGCCCCAGGTCTACAGTAGTGTCAATCATCGTAACCCCTTTAATAAAGTCCAGAGTCGCGGAGTCCAGTGTCCAGAGTCTGGACTGCGTTTACCCATACTTCGATACCTCTATATCCTCTCCGGAAAGGACTCCTCAACGAGCATCCCACCGGGGAAAACCGGGCCCTCGCGGCAAGCCCTTACGTACTCCGTCTTACCCGCAGACAGCACCATAACGGCGCAGCCCATACACACCCCGAAGCCGCACGCCATCCGGGATTCAAGGGAATAGTGCGACGTCAGGCATTTTCCCTGGGCCAGACGATGTACGGCACGCATCATGGGGCTTGGTCCGCAGACGTAAAGATGGGCGTCCTCAAGGCCACCCATGCTCACCAGAAGATCAGTCACGAGGCCTTTAAAGCCGCCGCTTCCGTCCTCGGTGCAGATGCGAAAGCGTACCTGCAGGTCCTTCTCGTTGCCGAGGTCCAGCATTCGCCCGGCATTGGCCTCCCCGTAAAGGAGGGTCACCTCCTCTCCCCGCCCCAGTTCAACCATCCGGCGAACCAGCGCCAGCAACGGCGGAAGTCCCACCCCACCGGCGATAAAAATGCTTTGGGAACCTTTGGGGGGCAGGGGAAAACCGCGCCCGAGAGGGCCGAGAAACCGTACTGCTCTGCCGGGGACCCATGTGGCCATTGCCATGGTCCCTCGCCCCACGGTTCTGTAGATGACATCGATCTCGGCCCCATTTTCAATCATCCGAAACCCGGCAATCCCGAACGGCCGCCCCAGGAGCGGGTCGTCCCCGTCTGAAATCCGCAGCATGATGAACTGTCCCGGGGCCGGATCGCCCCCCGTCCAGCCGGCAGCCTCCGCCCTCATGATGAAAAGCCCCTCCGCCACACGGGTGTTGGAGATCACCCGTGCCCGGGTCAGGGAGGAAACAGCTTCTACAGGACCGTCGGTGCATGCCATCGTCAATTGCCTCGCGGTTTATGGGTTCCATCCACCTTCGCTAAAGCTATGGTGGACAGGGGGTTCCAGATTGAACGTTGAACGTTCTTTACCCCCGGCATTCAGTCAGGACCGCCGGGATGAAAATCGAAAGGATCAGTAAACGTAATCCTGAAGGGCCTTGACGTCCCAATCTTTCTTCCTCAAAGCCTGTATGCCCAGGCCCACCGCTCTGGCACCGGGGATGGTGGTAAAGTACGCCACGTTCCTGTCCACAGCCGATCGCCGGATGGTGTAGGAATCCTGAATGGATTTGGCCCCCTCAACGGTGTTGATGACAAGCTGGACTCCGCCGTTGATGATGGCATCCACAACGTGGGGACGGCCCTCCCGTACCTTTCGTACAAAATCGGCCGGGATGCCCCGCTCGCCAAGGAACTTCTGCGTCCCCCCCGTGGCAAGTATCGTAAATCCCATCTCCACAAGGTGTGCGGCAATGGGCGCAACCGCCGCCTTATCCCTGTCCTTAATGGACAGAAGCGCGGTTCCCCCGAGGGGCATATGCACTCCTGCCGCAAGCTGGGCTTTTGCGTAGGCCAGGGGAAAATCAGCATCGATCCCCATGACCTCGCCGGTGGACCTCATCTCCGGACCCAGCAGGCAGTCCACTCCGGGAAACTTGATAAACGGAAACACCGCCTCCTTGACGGCGACATGCTCAGGCACCACCTGTTCGGTGAACCTCAGATCCTGGAGGGACTTCCCTATCATTATCCTGGCGGCCAGGTTCGCCAGGGGAACTCCTGTAACCTTGCTCACGAAGGGCACCGTCCGTGACGCGCGGGGATTTACCTCCAGGATGAACACCTCTCCGTTACGCACGGCGAACTGGACGTTCATCAGCCCTTTAACATCGAGGGCCTTTCCCAGGAGCCGGGTCTGACGGGCAATTTCCTCGACGGTCACCTCCTCGAGGGTGACGGGGGGAAGGCTGCACGCTGAATCGCCGGAGTGGACCCCCGCCTCCTCGATGTGCTCCATAATCCCACCGATGACCACCATGTTCCCGTCGGCAATGGCGTCAACATCCACCTCGATGGCGTGATCCACGAACTTGTCGATGAGCACTGGGTGCTCCGAGGACGCGGATACCGCCTCCGTCATGTACCTCTCCAGACTCTCATCGTCGTGCACAATTTCCATGGCACGGCCCCCCAGGACGTAGGAAGGCCGGACCACGACAGGATAACCGATTTCGAAGGCGACCTGCCTCGCCTCCTCGAATGATGTGGCCACATCGTTGGCGGGCTGTCTGAGACCAAGTCCGTTGAGAAGATCCTTGAATCTCTCGCGGTCCTCGGCCAGGTCGATCTTCTCGGGACTGGTGCCGAGAATGGGAACACCCGCCGCCTCCAGGTCCAGCGCAAGTTTGAGAGGGGTCTGGCCACCGAACTGAACGATAACCCCATCGGGTTTTTCTACCTCGAATATGTTGAGTACGTGCTCGAGGGTGAGAGGTTCGAAGTACAACCGGTCAGACGTATCGTAGTCGGTGCTCACCGTCTCGGGGTTGCAGTTCACCATTATGGTCTCGTACCCCTCATCGGCAAGGGCAAAGATACCATGGACGCAACAGTAGTCGAACTCAATGCCCTGGCCGATACGGTTCGGCCCTCCCCCCAGTATGACTACCTTTTTCCGGTCCGTTGGAGCAGCCTCATCCTCGGATTCGTATGTCGAGTAAAGGTAGGGGGTGAACGCCTTGAACTCCGCCCCGCATGTGTCCACCGTCTTGAAGGTCGCCCGGATTCCTTCGGCGATGCGCCTTCTTCTGACCTCCTTGCCCTCCGACCCGGTCAACTGCCCGAGCCTCAGATCTGAAAAGCCGGCCTGCTTCGCCACCATGAGGTCCTCGGCGGTCATATCCTCCAGCGATTTTCCGGTGAACCACTCCTCCGCCCGCACGAGTTGCGCCACCTGCTCAAGGAACCACGGGTCTATCCCGGTGAGCTTATGTATCTGCTCCATGGGGATCTCCCTGCGCAAAGCTTCGGCCAGGTACCAGAGCCGCTCCCAGTTGGGAACCCTGAGTTTTTCCATTATGCCGTTCTCATCGACGTCGCGCGGCTCAAAGCCGCAGGAACCGATCTCCAGGGAAGAGATGGCCTTCCCGAGGGCCTCCTTGAAGGTTCGCCCGATTGCCATGACCTCTCCAACCGATTTCATCTGGGTGGTGAGGACCTGATCCGCGTTGGGGAATTTCTCAAATGTGAATCGGGGGACCTTGACGACGACATAATCAATGGTGGGCTCGAAACAGGCAGGGGTTTCCCTGGTAATATCGTTGGTGATCTCATCCAGGGTATAGCCCACGGCAAGTCTGGCAGCGATCTTGGCTATGGGGAAACCGGTCGCCTTGGAGGCCAGGGCGCTGGAACGGGAAACCCGTGGGTTCATCTCGATTATCACCATCCTTCCGGTTTCCGGATGTACCCCGAACTGAATGTTGCACCCGCCCGTGTCCACACCTATCTCCCTGATAATGGCCAGGGAGGCATCCCTCATCTCCTGATATTCCCTGTCGGTCAGGGTCATGGCTGGAGCCACAGTTATGGAATCTCCCGTGTGGATTCCCATAGGATCGAAGTTCTCGATGGGACACACGATCACCACGTTGTCCTTGCGGTCACGCATCACCTCCAGCTCGAACTCCTTCCAGCCGATAATGCTCTCCTCGACAAGGATCTCGTGGGACGGCGACAGGTCCAGCCCCCACTTTATGTACCGTTCGTACTCCTCCATGTTGTAGGCAATGTTTCCACCGGTGCCCCCCAGGGTGAAGGATGGCCTGATTATGGCGGGGAGGCCGACCTCCTCGAGGATGATCATCGCATCCTCAATGGAATGAGCGTAGCCGCTGATGGGCAGATCCAGCCCGATCCTGGACATTGCGGATTTGAACAGGTCCCTGTCCTCAGCCTTCTCGATGGCCTCCCGGTCGGCGCCTATCATCTCCACATCATACTTTTTGAATACACCCCTTTTCTCCAGGGCCACAGCCAGATTCAAAGCCGTCTGGCCGCCGAGTGTGGGGAGAACTGCCTGCGGGCGCTCCTTTTCGATGATCTTCTCCACAAATTCAGGCAGGAGAGGTTCAATATACGTCCTGTCGGAAAGCTCCGGGTCGGTCATGATCGTGGCGGGATTGCTGTTCACGAGGACCACCTCGTAGCCCTCCTCCCGGAGGACCTTGCAGGCCTGGGTGCCGGAGTAATCGAACTCGCACGCCTGGCCGATGATGATCGGACCGGATCCGATAAGGAGAATTTTCTTTATGTCGTCTCGCCTGGGCAAAGTATTATTCTCCTACTCCATCAAGCAGGATGTGCGCGGAGCGTACATCCTTGGGTGGGGGTGGAACCAGGTGGATTCGCTTCGCCTGGCGGGGGAATCACGCCGTTGGCTTGACCGCCCCGTAAAAAGGCTCGAAGAGACTTTTTACGGGATAGTCATAAGTTCAACAAAACGGTGGAAAAGGTAGTGTGAGTCGTGGGGCCCCGGGGATGCCTCGGGATGGTACTGGACGGAAAAAACGGGAATCTCCAGATGCCGTATTCCCTCCACCGTCCCGTCGTTCAGGTTGATATGGCTCACCTCAACCCGCTGGCCGGCCGCGAGGAGGGAGTCGGAATCCACAACGAACCCGTGGTTCTGCGATGTAATCTCCACCTTCCCCGTGGAGAGGTCCTTCACGGGGTGATTTCCCCCGTGGTGCCCGAACACCAGCTTGCGAGTACGACCGCCCAGCGCCAGGCCGAGGATCTGGTGCCCCAGACAGATCCCGAAAATGGGGACTTTGCCCAGAAGGGCCCTCACGGTATCAACGGCATATCTGACCGGCCCCGGGTCGCCCGGACCGTTGGAGAGGAAGATCCCATCCGGCGAAAGTTCCAGGATCCTCTCCGGGGAGGTGAAAGCCGGAACCACCGTCACCTCGCAACCTGAACCCGCTAATTCCCGGAGAATATTACGTTTTATTCCGAAATCCATTGCTACAACGCGCCGCGTTTTTTCAACCTCGGCAAACCCGGCAACAGGATGAAACGGGCCCTCTTCCCACCTGTATTCTTCGGAAGGGGTTACCTCCGTGACAAGGTCCCTGCCCTCCATGCTGCCCCATCCCCTCGCCTTTGCAATGAGTTCATCCGGATCAACATCACCGATGCCGATCACTCCGCCCTGTGCCCCGTGATCACGAAGGTGCTTCGTCAATGCACGGGTGTCTATACCCTCGATCCCGGTGATCCCATTCCTCGCCAGAAAGCTTTCCATCCCTTCATCCGCCCTCCAGCTGCTCGTGAGCAGGGAACTCTCCCGAACGATGAAGCCGGCGACATATGGCCTGGCCGATTCACTATCGTTTGAATTAACCCCTGTATTTCCGATCTGCGTGGGGGTCATCACCACGATCTGACGGTGGTAGGAGGGATCGGTGAGGACTTCCTGGTAACCTGTCATACATGTGTTAAAGACAACCTCGCCCACAGCCGTCCCGGATGTCCCGAAACCCCATCCATGCAGGACGGTGCCGTCCGCAAGGGCGAGGGTCGCCCGCGGTTTGTTATCCTTCAGAATTTGAGCAAGACTTTGCATGGCCGCTCCGAGGATTCCGGGTTTCAGGTTCCAGGGCTAACCCCACTCTTCCTCTCATACACCAGTTTCCCACCAACGAATGTCGCGTCGACCTCTCCTTTCAGAGTCATTCCCGCAAAGGGGGTGTTCATCCCCTTTGAGACGAACCGCTGAGGATCAACGGTCCATTCCTTTTCAAGGTCGACGATGATCAGGTCGGCGGGTTCTCCTTTTTTCAGGGAACCCCCGGGCAACCCGGCGATGGCGGCTGGAGCCGAGGTCCACTTTTTCACCGCCTCCATGAGGCCCAGACGCCCATCTTCCGCAAGTCCGAGGGTAAGGGAAAGCGAGGTCTCCAGGCCGGATATCCCGAAGGCGGCCAGATCAAACTCCACATCCTTGTCATCCCGGTGGTGAGGGGCATGATCGCTGGCGATGACGTCGATGGTCCCGTCGGCCAGCCCCTCTATCACAGCCTCGATATCGTCTCTGGTCCCGAGCGGCGGCTTGACCTTGGCGTTCGTGTTGTAGCCGATTACAGCCTCGTGGGTGAGAGAAAAGTAATGAGGGCACGTCTCGGCGGTCACCGCAAGCCCCTCCTTTTTGGCCTGCCGGACCAGGTCGACGGAGTTCCTGGTGCTGATGTGTGCCAGGTGGACCCTCCCTCCGAGCTCCTTTACGATGGCGATGTCGCGTGCTACCCCGGTGACGGTCGCAGCGGCGGGGATCCCCGCCAGTCCCAGCATGGTGGACACGAATCCCTCATGCATCACCCCGTCTCCGGTGATTGTGAGATCCTCAGCATGGTCAATGACAAAGAGCCCGAAAGCGGACGCGTACTCCATTCCTCTCCTCATTATCTCCCCATCGAGTATGGGACGGCCGTCATCGGACACCGCAACGCATCCTGAACCGGCCAGTTCCCCCATCTCGGAGAGGGTTTCGCCCCTCATCCCATGGGTCACACAGCCCACGGGGTATACCCTTGCAAGATCAGCCTCCCGGGCCTTTTCGAGGATGTACGAGGTCACCGAGGCGTTGTCGTTGACCGGATCGGTATTGGCCATGCACATCAGGGAGGTAATCCCTCCCTTAACGGCCGCCGCACTGCCCGATGCAACGGTCTCCTTGTGTTCGAACCCGGGTTCCCTCAGATGACAGTGCATGTCCATAAACCCCGGCATCACCGCCTTGCCTGAAGCGTCCATCACCTTGAAGCCATCCGGGGCCTCGAGGCCTTTCCCCACACGGAATACCCTGCCGTCCTTAAGGAGAAGGTCTGTCACATCGTCACGGCCTGCGCCGGGATCGACAACCCTTCCGTTCCTAATCAGCCACTTCATCGCTTCCTCCGCCCAGAAGATAGAGGACCGCCATCCTGACAGCCACTCCGTTTTCCACCTGATCGAGGATGACGCTGCGCGCCCCGTCGGCGATGTCGGATGAGATCTCCACACCCCGGTTGATGGGCCCCGGGTGCATGATCGTGACATCGTCCCTGGCCAGCTTGAGCCGTTCAGAGTTAAGCCCAAAAAAACGCGAGTATTCCCGGAGCGTTGGAATGAGAGCCCCGCTCTTCCTCTCGAGCTGAATTCGCAGCATGATGATCACGTCCGCATGATCCACCGCCTCGTCGAAACTCCCCGCCACCTTCGCGCCCATGTGGTCGATCCCCCTTGGTATCATGGTCGGCGGACCGCTCACGAACACCTCTGCCCCCATGGCAGTGAAGCCCCAGATATCCGACCTGGCAACGCGGCTGTGTGTGATATCGCCGACAATGGCGACCTTCAGCCCGTCGATACGCCCCTTCGCCTCCCTGACGGTGAACAGGTCTAAGAGCCCCTGGGTCGGATGTTGATGGGACCCGTCGCCGGCATTGACGACGGAGCAGTCCAGACGGTTCGCAAGCATGTCGGGCGCGCCTGAGAACCTGTGACGGATCACCACGACGTCGGGAGCCATGGACTCAAGATTCTTCGCGGTGTCTATGAGCGTCTCCCCCTTCGAAGTGCTGCTGGAGGACACAGCGAAATTGACCGCATCGGCCGAGAGCCTCTTCGCGGCGATCTCGAAGGACGTCCTTGTACGGGTGCTGGGTTCAAAGAAGAGGTTGATCACCGTTTTTCCCCGAAGCGCGGGGACCTTCTTGATCTTACGGTCCGCGATCTCCTTCATGCCCGCCGCCGTATCCAGTACCCTCGTGATCTCCCCGGCCGTGAGACCGTCAAGACCTATCAGGTGCCTGCTGTTACCGATCATCTTCGCTACCTCTTCACATCAGTTTCAGAGTCCAGAGTCGAAAGGCCAGAGTAGAGGCTCCTCGATACTTCCATGCACATCCCGACCCTCCACACGCCCATGCCCCCATGCGCCCCGTCGCCCAAGCGCCCTTTCTTCGCGTCTCCGCGTCTGCTCTCCCCCTCTGGACTCTGGACCCTGGACCCTGGACTAAGATAAGATCTCCCCTTCCGTGATGTAGACCAGATCCTCTTCGGCCCCCATCTCCTTTAACTGCACAATGATATCCTCATGCTTCCCTGTGGGGATGTTGCGTCCCACGAAATCCGCCCTGATTGGAAGCTCCCGGTGTCCTCTATCCACGAGCACCGCAAGCTGGACCCTGGCCGGCCTCCCGTGGTCAACCAAGGCATCCAGGGCCGCCCTGACGGTCCTCCCGGTGAACAGGACATCATCCACCAGGACAACCGTCTTCCCCCGGACCCTGAAAGGGAGATTCGTGACCTTGGGCAGCGGCCTGGGATTATCGTCAATGTCGTCCCTGTAGAAGGTAATATCCAGGCTCCCGGTAGGAACGTCGGCTCCTTCCACTTCCCGGATCTGCTCACGAATTCGTTCGGCGATAAAAGGTCCAGGCTCAGGTATGCCGATGATCACAAGGTCTCCAGGCCCTTTGTTTTTCTCAAGGATCTCGAAAGCTATCCTGCGAATAGCACGCTCTATTTCCACATGGTCCAGTATTCTACGTTTTCTGCGCCCTTGCATGGCCTTTAAACCTCACACAAAAAAACCCCTCCGCCGTTGGGCGAAGAGGTTGCATCTTTTCTGTCTGTCCAAAAACCCATTGTTCTCCCTTTCTAATCTCACGGAATTAGATTAAAGGGTGATCCACACTTTCTTCCTTATCCCTTCTTCCGCCCCTCTTGTCAAGTAATAAGGATAATCCCAGGTCCTGACCGGAAGAATGTCCCCTGCGGATTTCGGGAAAAAAGAAATATTTGGCAATTTTGGAATATCCATGTAAAATGTTCCCGCTGTTGAAAATTAGGTATCCAGTCCATTTTGGGGGACACATGTCATTTAAAGACCAGAGAAGATACCCCAGGGTTCTCACTGAGGTCAGGGTAACCTGTGAGTACGGCGCCGATTCCTTCTATCACTACACCCTGAATGTCAGCCAGGGGGGCATCTTTATCAGGACCCCGAAACCTCTCGACGCCGATACAACGATCAAGGTAGAGTTCACCCTCCCGTCTCTTGGCCACACCTTCTCCATTGAAGGAAAAGTGGCGTGGCGAAAAGAAAAGGGGGACGAGAGTGGGGATGCAGGCATGGGAATCGAGTTCACCGACATTTCGGACAGGGACAGCGGCCTGCTTCGTCAGTATGTGCTGGAGTCCCAGATTACAAGACAGGGATACTGATTTTTCACGGGGGAGAAGATGACTCATCTTACAGGCCGGACCGATTCGACCCGCATACTGGTCGTTGACGACGAGGATATGGTGCGGGAAGTCCTTGTCGAGTTCCTTATCACCCAGGGCTACCAGGTTGAAACCGCTTCCGGAGGGCTGGAAGCCCTTGATCTTATCGAAGCCAATTCGTACGACCTTGTCCTCACAGACATCAGGATGCCTGATAAAGACGGCATCGCTGTCCTGGAAGGCGTCAGGAAGAAGTTTACCAACACGGCCGTAATCCTCATGACCGGGCACTCCGATCTCGACACCGCCATTGAGGCCCTGCGAATGGGCGCCTACGATTACATCTCCAAGCCGTTCAATTTCGACAGCCTTCAGGTCTCGGTGGACCGAGCGCTGGAGAAGGTAAACCTCATCCGGCTGAACCGCGAGTACCAGAATACCCTTGAGCAGAAAGTTATGGAGCAGTCCGTGTTGATCCGCTCAATGTTCACCGACGTGGTTTCCTCCCTGGCAAACGCCATTGAGGCCAAGGACCAGTATACCAGCGGCCACTCCGCTCGGGTCACACAGCTCTCCGAGTGGCTCTGTAGCCGGTTGGACATGGGCAGGGAGATGACGCAGAATATTGTTACGGCTGCGCAGCTTCACGACATCGGCAAACTGGGGATTGTGGACCGTATCCTCAACAAGCCCGGAAAGCTGACAGACGAGGAGTTCGACCTTGTCAAACAGCATCCATTGACGAGCGTCCGAATCCTGGAACCCATTATTCCCCAGCCCACCATTGGATTCGTAAGACACCATCATGAGCGGTGGGATGGTCGGGGATATCCCGACGGCCTGGCCGGCGACAAGGTTCCTCTCGGGGGGAGGATTATCGCTATTGCCGACACCTTCGACGCCATAACCTCTACCAGGGCCTACAGGCCGGCAAAGGAATGGGACGAGGCTCTTACCGAGATCAAGCGGTGTTCCGGCACCCAGTTCGACCCTGACCTGGCACTCGCCTTCCTTCCCATAACTGAAAAAGACCTCGAGTGGGAATGAGGTCTGTCAGGGGCTGAATATGGTGAAAAGGCGCTCCGTTTTCAGGACGTCCTCGATATAACTTTCCAGAAGCAGCTTGACGGGATGTATCAGCCCGACCCACTGGACCCCCATACCCTGTATTGCCTGTTTTTTCCCCGACCAGCTTTCCTTACCGACCACCCACACCACCTCCCCGGACTGAAGGATAATCCTTTCGGGATCGGACAACGCGATCTTTACTGAGACCACCTCGTTGGCCGGGGCGAGGTCACCGGTCACGAGAAAGCAGCCCCCCAGGCTGATATTGGTGATTACAGCGTCATGGGCGACCCCATCGAGGGTATAGCTGGATGGGATGTGGACGGAGACCCTCTCATACTGCCTCTTCTCCTCCATTTCAGGGAAAAGGATGGAGTTTATTCGGGTCACGATGTGGTGGGGATGGGCGCCCTTGTTGAGCATCCCGTTGACCTTCAGTTCATTGAGCCGGTCCACTATCTCCGACAGCTCATAGGCGCCGCTCATAACCACGACCGGGATGGATTCCCCGTACGGCTGATCCCTCAGCCAACCTATCAGCTCGAACCCGTCCCAGCGGGGCATCTTCAGGTCGGTGATGATCAGGTCCAGGTCCCCGTACCTGCCTTCGATGATATCCCTGGCCTTCCGGCTGTCGGAGCATTCAATAGTCCTGAACGATGCCTCGCCAAGGAGATCTCTCATCTGGGTCAGAAAAAGGAGCGAGTCGTCAACCAGAAGGATCGTTTTTTCAGCGTTGTCCGTCATCGTCCACTCCTCCACCGGCCGCCCTGTTCGCGGCCTTATTCTCGTACATCCTCCGGTCCGCTTCAATGATCAACTCCTCGAAGAAGGTCGGCCGGTCAGAAATTACGCTGAGGCTTCGGTGAAATTTTGTTCCGTACCACGGGGTGAAAATGCCACGTGTAGGAGTACAGTCCGAAGGGGATGGTCGCCGTCATGCTGTACTCAGCCTCCACGGTGACAAGCCCCCTCTCCTCGTCCTTGATCACCACCAGGTTATCCTCGTCCACGGGCACCTTGTACTGCCTGGCCGATTCCAGGAGCCTGTTTCTGGCCCGAATGGCTGTGCCGAACTTCATCAGGTTGGCCTGGCTGTCCATCTCGTGGGAAAACATCATGTTCCGAACGTATGGGGAACCCAGTCGGATACCGGCAATTAATCCGTAGACGAGAACGGCAATGAGAAGATAGTGTTTAAACCGCATGACACCCCCCTACATGAGTTTCCTAATACTCGCGGAAAGATCCTCCAGACTGAAAGGTTTCTGCAGGAATGGCATACCGGACGCCCTGACCTCACCGAGGAGCGTGCAGTCCGCATAGCCCGAAATGAAGAGGACTTTCACGTCGGGCAGCCTCTGCAAAACCCTCCGGAAAAGCTCCACTCCGCTCATTTGCGGCATGACGACATCGGACACAAGGATGTGGACCGGGCCGTCATACCGGCCTAGAAAAGACAGAAGCTCGTCGGGCAAACCGGAGGAAAGAACCTCGCAGCCCAGGGACTGGAGCATGTTTACCGTGATTTCCCGGACCATCTCGTTGTCCTCGGCCACCAGGACTCTGGCCTTGATTTCCGGCCGGGCTCCCTGTCCATCGAACCCCTTTGGGACCTTCGGCTCATCGTCTGCCGGCTCATCACTTCGCGGCAGGTAGATCCTGAACGTAGACCCCTTGCCCGGCTTGCTGTCCACGGTTATTGTTCCGCCATGTTGTCTGATAATCCCGAACACCGTGGCGAGGCCGAGCCCCGTCCCCTTCCCGCGGGCCTTTGTCGTATAGAAAGGCTCGAAAATATGCTCCAGAACTCCGGGCTCCATTCCTGCCCCGGTGTCGGCCATACCCACCGAAACGTACTTCCCCGGCGGGACCTCTGTATGGCCCGGCACCCCATCCCTACCCACGGTCACGTTCCGCGTCTCTATGGTTAGACGACCACCCGCTTCCATGGCTCCCCTGGCATTGACGATCAGGTTCATGAGAACCTGGCTTATCTGGCCCGAATCGGCGTGGATGTCTCCAAGGCCGGGATCCAGATCCTCCACGAGCTCGATGTTCTCCCGGAGTATCCTGTCCAACATTCCCGTCAGCTCGGCTATGACGTCATTGAGGTTTATCATCTCGAAGGACAGGGGCTGCCGGGAACTGAAGGCCAGCAGCTGTCTGGTCAACTCGCCAGCTCTCCTGGCGGCGGTCTGAACGTTCTGCAGCTTACCGTAGACGGGGCTTGAAGCGCCAAGCTCGGTCATGGCCATCTCCACGTACCCCTGGATGGGCATAAGGATGTTGTTGAAATCGTGGGCGACGCCTCCGGCCATCACTCCGATGGATTCCATCTTTCGGACGTGCAAAAGTTCCTCTTCGGCCTTTTTTCGCTGGGTTATGGCATAATACTGCTCGATGCGCCCACCGGTGTAGACCCCTGTATTGACAGGCCTGCTCCTGTGCTCAAGCCACCGCTCCTTACGCTCCCCATCAGGAAGGACGTGGCACTCAAAAGCCTCCTCGTAGGTGTTGTCCTCGTAGGTGGCCAGGACTTTTTTTGAAAAATGTTCGGGGTCTTCGAAAAGGTATTTTATCTTCTCCCGGATGAGCCGGCGGTTATCCTGCCCTACCATCTCCTCCCGGCTCATGCCGAAATACTTGGCGACGGCCCTGTTGGCCCAGACCACCCGGCACCCGGCGTCGAGGATGATAATGCCCACCAGGGTATAATCGAGCACGTCTTCGGTAATGGAGTGGAAGCGCTCCTCGCTTTGCAAAAGTTCCCTCTGCCGGGTCTTGAGAACACGGGTCATCAGAGCCATAAGGCTCGCCAGGATGATCCCGAACGGAACCAGGGCGCTGCTGGTCTGGGATGAGAGTCGGGCAAGATAGGTGGGGGACGGGGCGAAGGTGAGAATCCAGGGCCGGTTTACGATCTGCAAGGAAAGCAGGGTCTGGAAGGGCCAGGGAGGAGGATCTCCTCCGGATTGATGCGAGTAGACGGGACGTCCGTCCACTTCACTCAGGGTGAACCTGAAGCGGCGGCGGAGCTCCTTATCCCGGATACAGCGGTCAATCATGGGCCTGACACGGAAGACCCCGTCGACGATCCCCACAAGGCCGCCCCTCCGGTCAAACGAGGGCATGAAGACGGCGAATCCTTTTTCCCCCTGGAGGAGACCGAGGACATCGGTTCGCGCCAGTGAGCGGTTTTTCAGGGCACTGCTGATCGCGGGGACTACACTGGGGTCAGGATGGTTATGCAGATCCTTATCCAAGGCCGGCTCATTGCCTTTGTTGGGAACTGTGACGCGGATCACCCAGTCAGGGTCCACCAGGTTGATGGCCTGAAAACCCTTATAGACCTGAAGAAAACCGGAGACCATGCGCCGAAACTCATCCTGGGGCCTTCCCATCCAGACCTGCATGTCACGCGCAATGTGCGTAACCAGGGCCGTCCGGATGTTTATCCAGTCCGCGAGACGCACCCCCACCTGTCCTGCCGTTATCTCCGTTTCATTCAGGATCCGCTCGTTCCGATACCGGTCGATATTCCGCTTCAGGAGCAGTGTCCCTGCTACGATAATGCAGAATACCAGAGCCGGCATCCAGATCCCCGAAGCGAAGACCTTCAACCTGGCTTTCATTGATGAACTTGCCGTCATACCCCTCCACCAAAAGGTTTTTTCACTTTAACAGATCGCCGATTCGACCGATTCTCGGTAGATTCCTTGACTTGTCCCATGACCAGTAGATCATGAAGGCCTTACCCCTGACATTTTTCATGGGAACGAAGCCCCAGAACCGGCTGTCGTTGCTGTTGTCCCTGTTGTCCCCCATCATGAAGAGCTTCCCCTCGGGCACCGTGACAGGCCCGAAATTGTCCCTCCCCTCCATGAACCCCGAAAGGGAGCCCTCGAAGTACCTGGCATGCTCATCCGGGACTTTTTTGCCGTTAATGAAAAGTTTCTTGTTTCGTACCTCTACCGTGTCCCCTCCCACAGCCACGCAGCGTTTGATGAAATCCAGCTTGGGGTTTTTCGGGTACTTGAAAACGATGACATCTCCCCTGTGCGGTTTTTCAAAAACCAGAACCCTGTGGTCCAGGAAAGGGAAAGCATAACCATAGATAAACTTGTTGACCAGAATATGATCACCTACAAGCAGGGTCGGTACCATGGAGGGAGAGGGGATCTTGAAGGCCTGGACAACGAAGGTCCTGATGAAGAGGGCGAGGACCAGAGCCAGAAGGATGGCCTCGACATATTCGCCGACCTTGCTGCGTCTCTTCGTTTTCCACCAGGTGAGCAGCCCCGCTTTCCCATGGACGGTTTCGGTTTGATCGCTATCCTTTGACACGTGTTTCTCCTCTATTTAAAGTAAGAGTCCAGAGTCCAGGGTCCAGAGGGCAAGGTTTGGACGTTGAACGTTGAACGTTGAACATTGAATATTGAACGTTGAACATTGAACATTGAACATTGGACGTTGGACATTGAACGTTCCTTATCCCGGTGAACGAACGCCCTCAATCCTCCACCCTGAGAATGGCCATAAAGGCGTCCTGGGGTATCTGTACCTTGCCCACGTTCTTCATCCTCTTCTTCCCTTCCTTCTGCTTCTCCAGCAGTTTTCTTTTACGTGTTACGTCACCGCCATAGCATTTGGCAAGGACATTTTTCCTCAGAGCCTTTACGACCTCCCGGGCGATTACCCTGTTGCCTATGGCAGCCTGGATGACCACCTCGAACATCTGGCGCGGGATCAGGCCCTTCATCTTTCTGGCCAGGTCGCGCCCCCTGTAATAGGCTTTCTCCCTGGGAACAATGGTAGACAGAGCGTCAACCGACTCGCCGTTAACCCTGAGGTCCAGTTTGACCAGATCCCCCGGGCGGTATCCTTCAGGATCGTAATCGAAGGACGCGTACCCTCTGCTGATGGACTTGAGCCTGTCGTAGAAATCGAAGATAACCTCCGATAGGGGAAGATCGTACTCCAGAATGACCCTTCGCCCTTCCAGGTAGCTCATGGCCCGCTGCTCGCCTCTCCTCTCCGTGAGGAGGGCCAGTACCCCTCCGAGGTAGTCGTCGGGAACCATGATGGTGGCACGGACATAGGGCTCATGGATCTCCTCAACATCGCCGGCCACCGGCAGCCGGGCCGGGTTGTCCACCTCAGACCATCCACCCTCCGTTCTTTTAACCCGGTAGACTACGGTGGGCGCGGTGGTCACAAGATCCAATTCGAAGTGACGTTCGAGGCGTTCCTGGACCACCTCCATGTGCAGCATCCCCAAAAAACCGCACCTGAATCCGAAACCAAGGGCTTCGGAGGTCTCCGGTCCGTAGACAAGGGAGGAATCGTTGAGCTGAAGCCTCTCCAGAGCTTCCCGAAGGGCGGAAAAATCCTCGCTTACAGCAGGGTAAAGTCCTGCGAATACCATGGGACGTACGGCACGAAATCCCGGCAGGGGTGTAGAAGCGGGCCTGGCCCGCTCCGTTACCGTGTCCCCAACCTGCATCACCCTGATGTCTTTGATCCCGGTCACCAGGTATCCGACCTCGCCCGCGGAGAGGCTTGAAACGCCCACAGCTGCCGGGGTAAAAACACCCAGTTCCCCCACGCTGTGGAGCCCCCCCTGGGCCATCAGACGGATCTCGTCCTTCGGCCTCAGAATCCCATCGAAGACCCTGAGCAGGGACACGACTCCCACATAGTTGTCGTACCAGGAATCCATGATAAGGGCCCTGGTCAGGCCGGAAGGATCACCCTTTGGAGGCGGCACCCCCTTGACGATGGCCTCCAGCAGGGATGAAACGCCGGTGCCATCCTTGGCGCTGACCTCCAGAACATCCTCAGCGTCAATTCCAAGGACGGATTTCAGCTCTTCCTTGACGCGGCCGGGGTCCGCGCTGGGAAGGTCAATCTTGTTTATGACCGGGATTATCACCAGATCCTGCTCCACAGCAAGGTAGGCGTTGGCAATTGTCTGGGCCTCCACACCCTGAGACGCGTCCACCACCAGGACCGCGCCTTCACAGGCGGCGAGGGAACGGGAGACCTCGTATGTAAAATCCACGTGTCCCGGTGTGTCAATGAGATTTAACTGATAGGTCTGTCCGTCATGTGCCCGGTAGGACAGGCGGGCCGTCTGGGCCTTGATGGTGATGCCCCTCTCCCGCTCGATATCCATGGAGTCGAGGATCTGCTCAGTCATGTCCCTTTTGGCTACCGCCCCGGTAATCTCAAGAATCCTGTCAGCCAGGGTGGACTTGCCGTGATCTATATGAGCTATTATGGAAAAATTTCTGATCTGATCCTGTTTCAAGGGTCTTTTCCGCCTTTGGGGGCCCCGTTGTTTCCATCTCCCCCTGGAAGGGCATCCTCTTCCTCTTCTTCCGTGGACCCGGGAATGGGCCTGGAGGCGAACATCCGGAAGGGTCTGACAGGATCACCGATCAGGATGCCGACAATGAGAAAAACCACGAAAAGGCCGAAAGCCAAGGCGAAGGGCGCTAGAATATAGAACATGGGGTCCCTCATGTCAATTTTGATAGGGTCGTAAAAAGTCCATCCTTGCCTTTTTACTCAACGGAAAGCGAAAAATGTCATTTTCTCTTTCCTCACAAATCTTCGATTTGAGCGCCCCTAAGTGGGCGCTTTGATGACTTCTTACGAAGTCATCAATACCTTATCGCGGCGTTGAGTTTCCACCTGGTTCCGCCCCTGTTACGGCTCTGGGTCAGGGACAGTTCCCAGCATGTGGCCCCGTATGTAATCGTCCGAGTATCGTCAGAGATATCTTCGGCGTCCAGGTCGTACTGTGCAGTACCGGACACTCTGAATGCCCCCAGTGAAACGCGGTAAGACCCGGACAGGACACCCGGCGACCCATCCGCTTCATTGCGCGTTACCCTCAACATCAGCCGGTCCGTCTCGTAGCCGGTCTCCACGGTCCACCCATGGCTCTGCGTAGACACGGACGACGCGATGGGAAGGATAAGCCCGTATTTTGCGTCGCGGTTCCAGGTTCCCCCGAGAAACCACGGTCCACGACGCAGGGAAGTTCTGCCGAAAACAACGGACTCCTCCTGATGGAAGTCTCTTAACACCCCCGCCTGGAGGTCCCAGTTCAGGGCGCCTGCGTTAATTCGGCTCCGGATATGTCCCGCCACCACAGAGCTCTCCCGGCCGGCGTCAAGTCCGTCTCTGCTGCCGGTCGTGGCAAAGGAATACCCGTCCGCCACACCTCCAAGGAGAGAGATATCCAGGCGATGCAGACCCCAGGAAAAGGATCGGGAGAGAGCGAGCCTTTCCTCCAGTGTTACGACAGCCATGGAATCGGACGATGACCCCTCGATCTCAGCCGAACCCGTCCACTCCCCCGAAAGACGCCCCGCAAGGCCCCCGGGGCCGTCCCAGTCGGCGGACAACCGCGGGGTTATGAGAAAACGTTCGTCACCGCCCTTGAACCGGGTAACGTCCATGGAAAGGGCGGCTGTCCCGGCGCCGTACGAGATGGGGCCGATCGCGGCGCCCGCCTCCGCTCTCCCGAGGGTCGGACCGGTTCGCACCGTGGCGCCATTGGGAGCAAGATCCGACAGCCCGGCCCAAAGGGATATTCCACCCCCCTCGAAATCGAGGCTGATGTGCCTGTCTACGAGACCGGGGTTGCGCTGATCGAAGGTCGCTCCGAAATCGGCTGGGGTGTTGAAATTTCCTGCATCATACCACCTTCCCCTCATCCAGAAACCAGGGAGGATGGCGAGAGCATGGCTTCCCGAAACGAAATATCGACCGGTGTCGCCGCCATCTCCCCTATCTCCGATGGCAAAACCCGACCACCTGCCGCCCCCGCCATAGGGCAGTAGATATCGGAATTCACCATTCAGACCCATCCGGTCCCGGCTGAAGGTCTCCGGGGTCAAGGTCAGGTCGGCCGATTGCCCCAAGGTGGCAAAAAATGGAAAATATGCCTCCCATCCGCGGGCATCGGTAAACCCCACCTCCGGCAGAAGGAACCCCGTCTGTCTCCCGGCCTTGACGGGATATACCAGGTACGGCGAATAGAAGACAGGGATACCCGCCAGGCGAAAAGTGACGTTTCTCGCCGTCAGATAGCCCTCTTTTTTAACCCGGATTTTCGAGGCGGTCAGGGACCAGTCCGGACAGTCTCCCGGGCAGGAGGTAAGGGTTCCCTTTTTCACCTCGTACTCATCCGGCGCGAGACGCCTGATGCTTTCCCCCCTGATCCGGTAGCCGGTCGGTTCCAGAATGATTTCCCCTCCCTTGATCCCCCCCTCCATGGTTCCAAGATCAAGGTCCATGGTATCGCCGGTCGACTTCCCCCCGCTACGATCCTCAAGCAGAACATTGCCCGAAAGGCTTAAGAAGGATCTGGCTGGATCATATGTCATCCTGTCCGCGTGAGCGGTAATCCCCTGGCCCACAATTGTTACTCCCCCCTCAGCCACAAGCGTCCCGTCGGACCTGGCCGCCATGGAGGCAGCCCGGATACGGATGGATCCGTCGGCGGCCATAGCTGTCGCGGCAAAGAGGACAGTTGCACAGAGGATTGCGAAACACCTTCTCACGGGATATTCTCCATGGTCCCGCCCGGCCTCACGGAGCAAAGCTCAAGGATCTTGGCGGCCAGGACCACCGACCCGGCCGCAACCACCCTGCCGCCCCTTTCAGCCGCCACATGTTCAGCCTCCGACAGGCCGACATCAACGTCGGGATAGACACCACATCTTATTCCCGCCTCTTCGAAAAACCTCGACATCTCCCGAACAGCCATGGCTCTAGGGTGATCGAGGGGCACCAGGAAGACGGGTCCGCCCACCCGAGCGATCTCACGGGCCATACCGCGGACATTTTTCTCCCTCAGGGCTGAAATCAGCCATATGGGCGGTTTTTCCTCCTCCGGGAGAGAACGAATGAGCGCCCGTATTCCATGGGGGTTATGTGCCGAATCAACGATAATCCCGGCCCTGCCGTCCCTGACAACCGATTGAAACCTGCCGGGCCAAACGGCTTTCCGAACCCCCTGGAGAATGGCCTCCCGGGAGAAATGGAATCCATGTTCCTCCAGCCGTTCGAGCGCCGCAAGAGCGCAACCGGCATTATCCTGCTGAAAAACACCCCTAAGGCCGGGTACGATCCTTTCCAGGCGCCAGGATCGACCCCGGTAAAGGAGACCGCCGGGGCCTGAACGAATGGAAAAATCCCGGTCAAAAAGAACCACATCGGCGCCGCATGCGGCCGCCTCTCTAAGCACTACCCTTTCGGCTTCCTCCGGGAGCCTCCCGACAACTACGGATCTGCCGGGACGCATAATCTGCGCCTTTTCTACGGCGACGGCCTCCACGCTGTGCCCCAACCATTCCGTATGGTCCAGCGCCACGCCCGTAACGATGGACAGGATCGGATCCGTGGCATTCGTCGCGTCCCATCGCCCCCCAAGGCCAACCTCCAAAAGGGCTATATCCACCTTCATACGGGCAAAATAAAGCAGCGCCATGGCCGTTGCAAACTCAAAATAGGAAAGGGGAACATTCAACGCCCTGATCTCCTCGACCAGGACCGGCAGGACTTCGGAGGGCAGTGAATCGGGCCCCACACGGATCCTCTCCTCGAAACGAAAAAGGTGGGGAGAGGTGAAAAGACCGGCACGGTATCCCGCGGCATCGAGGACCGCCCCCATGAAGGCCAGGGTGGAACCCTTTCCGTTGGTACCGCCAATGAGAACATGGGGATACTCAGAAAAAGGGCGTTTCAGAATCGCAAGCGCCTCAGCGATCCTTTCTCGCCCTGGTTTTATGCTCATCTCGGTGAGGCCGGAAATATAATCCACGGCCTCTTGATAGGTCATTGCCCGGTAAAGGCCGCAAGAAGACTGGCGACCGTGCTCTTGATCTCCTTACGGGAGACGATGCAGTCCACCATTCCGTGTTCCAGAAGAAACTCTGATCTCTGGAAGCCATCCGGCAGTTCCTGCCTGATGGTCTGCTCGATTACCCTTGGTCCCGCAAATCCGATAAGGGCCTTAGGTTCCGTGATATTCACGTCCCCCAGCATGGCGAAGCTCGCGGTTACACCGCCGGTGGTAGGATCTGTAAGGATTGAAATATAGGGGAGACCTTCCCTTCTCAGCCTTGCAAGGGCCGCGCTGGACTTGGCCATCTGCATGAGGGACAGGGCGCCTTCCTGCATTCTGGCCCCCCCGGAGGAAGAAATGATGACAAGGCCACAGCGGTCCAAAACGGCCCTCTCCACGGCCCTTGTCACCTTCTCTCCTGCAACGGATCCCATGCTGCCCCCCATGAAGAAGAAGTCAAAAACTGACAGGATCGCCCTTTGACCATCGATGGTGCATACACCCGAGATTACGGCATCGGACAGGCCGGTCTTCTTTTTGGCCTTTTTGAGGCGATCCGTATACTTCTGCGAATCCTTGAAATGGAGGGGATCCATGCTCTCGATGGCGGAATCGAACTCCTCGAAGGACCCTTTATCCACGAGGAGCGCAATCCTCTCCCGGGCGGTGATCCGGAAATGATAATCACATTTGGGACAGACCTTCAGGTTCCGGTCGATCTCCTTGCTGTAGGAAATCTGTCCACAGTTATTGCACTTGACCCATAGGCCCTCGGGAACAGCTACCTTGCGCCGCTCAGAACGCCCCGGACGTGAGGATCGCTTTTTAAACCAGGAAACCATCTGCTCTCCAGACTACCTAACCTTTGGGAGATTCTTCAGGGAATCGGCAATCTTCTCGGATGGATAGGTGTAATCCTCGAGCTTGCCGGCGAAATAGGAGTCGTAGGCCCCCATGTCGAAGTGGCCGTGTCCGCTGAGATTGAACACGATGACCCCCTCCTTGCCCTCCTCCTTGAACCGGATCGCCTCGTCGATGGCGGCCTTTATGGCGTGGGAGGATTCGGGAGCGGGGATGATTCCTTCTGTCCTGGCAAAGGTCGCAGCGGCCTCGAAAACCGGGTTCTGCGTATAGGCGACCGCATCGATTATGCCGTCCCTGTGCAGGATGCTGACAAGGGCGGAATCCCCATGGTACCTCAGGCCGCCGGCGTGAATCCCCGGAGGAACGAAATCGTGGCCGAGGGTATACATGGGCATCATGGGCGTCATTTTTGCGGTGTCGCCAAAATCATAGGCATAGGTGCCTTTGGTGAGGGTAGGACAGGAGGTGGGCTCCACCGCGAGGAACCGGATCTGTTCTCCAGCCAACTTCTCGGGCATGAATGGAAAGGCGAGTCCGGCGAAATTGCTGCCGCCTCCGCAGCACCCGATGAGCACATCGGGTTTCTCGTTCACCTTCTTGAGCTGCTCCTTGACCTCAAGTCCGATAATGGACTGGTGGATCAGGACGTGGTTAAGTACGCTTCCAAGGGCATACTTGGTGTCATCCCTGGTGGCGGCGTCCTCCACTGCCTCGCTGATGGCAATGCCGAGGCTGCCAAGGGACTCCGGATTCTTCTCGAGGATACCCCGGCCCGCATTGGTCCGGTCGCTGGGACTGGGGATGACCTCCCCGCCCCAAACCTGCATCATGGACCGACGGTAGGGTTTCTGATGGTAGCTCACCTTGACCATGTAAACGGTGCACTCGAGACCGAAGAACTGACATGCGAGAGAAAGAGCGCTGCCCCATTGGCCGGCGCCGGTTTCCGTGGCCAGGCGTCTGACGCCCTCCTTCCTGTTGTAATAGGCCTGGGGTATGGCGGTGTTGGGCTTGTGGCTTCCCGCAGGACTCCCCCCCTCGTACTTGTAGTATATCCTGGCTGGAGTACCCAGCGCCTCTTCCAGACGGATCGCGCGATAAAGAGGGGAAGGACGCCAGAGACGATAGATGTCCAGCACCTCATCGGGGATCGGTATCCATCTTTCCTGGGAGACCTCCTGCTCAATAAGTCCCATAGGGAAAATGGGTGCCAGGTCCTCGGGCCCGATAGGCTGCCCGGTACCGGGATTGAGAGGTGGGTCCGGGAGGTTGGGAAGATCCGGAACGATATTGTACCAGGCCTTGGGCATCTCCTTTTCGCTTAGCTGAATTTTTTTGGCGATCATGTTCCTCTCCTTTTCAATCTTGATAACCTCGTAAAAAGTCTCTTCAAACCGTTTTTCTCGGTGGTCACGCCATTGGCGTGGCTCCCCCGCCAGTCTGCACGCTTCACGCACATCCTGCTTGCTCAAAAAAAGGATTTTATCTGGATTTAGGTAACATGTATGGGTCAAAAGTTCAACTTTGATGACTTCGTGAGAGGTCATCAAGGCGACCACTTAAGGGCGCTCAAATCGAAGATTTCCACGAAAAGTGAAAATGGCACTTTTCGCTTTCCGTTAAGTAAAAACCATTAATGGACTTTTTAATTAAAAACCCTTCACCGCCTTTACAAGCGCATCAACCGCTCCCCCAACATCCAGGGAGGGTTCCGGAATGTTCCTTCCCCTCCTGATCAGCTCATGCTGAACCCGGATGTGAGGAGGCATGAATTCCAGGGAAAGGGAGGATTGGGCTCCGAACAGGATTTCCTCCGAATAACCGCATGCAGCGATCCTCCCCCCGTCGAGGATCGCAAGATCACATCCCTGGATATTGGATTCCGGGACCCTGTGGGTCGCCATGAGAACGGTTGTGCCGGTACTCTTCACATACTGGGCAGCCCTGGAAATCAGCTCACCGGCCCCAAGAGGATCGAGACCATCCGTGGGTTCGTCCAGGACGATGAGATGGGGTTTCATGGCCAGTATCCCCGCAATAGCCACTCTTCTCAACTGGCCGCCGGAGAGTCTGAAGGGGGACCGCCTGAGAATCCGGGGGGAAAGGCCGGTCCATTCTATTGCCTCCATTACGCGGGCCCTGACCTCACTCTCGCCGGCGCCAAGGTTCCTGGGACCGAACGCCACATCGTCGAACACGGTCTCGGCAAAGACCTGCCGTTCAGGGTTCTGAAAGAGGATAGCGGCGCGGGCAGGGATTCCTCCCGGGAGGCGGGCCGCCTTTTCCAGGGTATCCCCTTCCAACAGAACGTGGCCGGCATCCGGTTTCAGAAGGCCGTTGGCCATCTGGAGCAATGTGCTCTTACCCGTACCGTTGGCCCCGCACAGCACCATCATTGAGCCCTTCCGAGCCTCAAGATCCAGTCCCTTGAGGACCTCGACTCCACCCGGACCGGAAGACCTGTATCGGAAGCTGACGTCACAATAACTCAGGCCGCGCCGGTTGTCCCGATTCTCCCCTTTCCCTTTCAGAAAGCCGACCGTAAGGGGCGGGGCGACTGGACGACCCTCCAGAAGATTCGTCATCATGGGCACCACACTATCCAGACAGGCGCTCGGTTGCGGCAGGGTGATCCCTCCCAATTCCAACCCCTGGGTCAACATCACCGCGAACGGCTGTTTCAGTCTCCCAAGCTTTACGGCCTCCTGGTCACGGAACAATTCGTATGGCCCGGACACCCGGTCTACCCGGCCATTGACCATCATGGCAATCCTGTGGGCCCGCGATGCCTCCTCCATGTCGTGAGTGATGAAAATGATGGTCCGGCCATCTTCGGCAAGCCCCTCCAGAACCTTCATCACCGCGGCACCCCCTATGGGGTCAAGGTAAGCGGTGGGCTCGTCGAGAACGAGAACATCGGGATCCGGTGCAAGCGCTCCGGCCAGCGCGACCATCTGCTGCTGACCACATGACATGCGATGAGGCATGGCCCGCCGGAACCGCTCAATACCGAGCATGTTGAGGGTACGATCCACCGCGGCCCTGATGATCGATGGTTCAACGCCCTGTGTTTCAAGCCCGAAGGCAACGTCCTCCTCAACAATGGAGGTAACCAGCTGGTTTTCAGGGTTGGAGAGAAGATAGCCTACCCTGCCATCGGGGGAATTCCCTTCCACGGGCTGTCCATCAATGACTATTCTCCCGGACTGGGGTTTTATCAACCCTTTGACGGCACGGGCCAGGGTGCTTTTGCCGGCGGCATTGGGACCAACGATCGCCATCAGTTCGCCCTTCTCCACCTCAAGGTCAACACCACGCAAGGCGGGAATACCCCCGACATCGTAGGTATAGCAAAGGTCTTTAATGGAGAGATACGGCATCTTCAATAATGTCCTTTTGGTTCATCCCGGAAAATGAGTACCTGGAACCCAACGTTCAACGTGAGAAAGAAAACCCTTAGACTGAATCGTTCCTGCGTGACCCGATGCTTGCCCACCATAATATCTTGTCCACCGACCTGTCAGCTATAGCCTTGGCAACGGCTGAAGCTCGGAGAACGAAGGTGGATGGCGAAGGTGGGTGATTCGCTCTGCGTGAGACCAAAGGGGATCGCTCCTGCCGAAAAACAAAGAGCAAGGGCCGGCAGCCCTTGCTCTGATGCGAATATTCCCTCATGGCCAAAACGGCCCTGGATACTATTCCTTCTCCTCCTTGGGAACCTCGGTCTTCTTTTTGGCTGCGGCCGTCGCAGGTTTTTTTGATGCCGTTGTCTTTTTCTCGGAGGCTTTCTTCCCGGGTTTCTCTTTCTTATCCTCGGATTTGGTTTTTTCAGCAGCCGGTTTGCCCTTCTTGGCGTCGGGTTTAGCCTTTTTGGTGTCGGGCTTGGTCTTTTTGGTGTCGGACTTGGCCTTCTTGGTGTCGGACTTGGCCTTCTTCTTGTCGGAATCCTTGGTTTCGATGGGACGATCCACCAGCTCTATAATTGCCATGGGAGCGTTGTCGCCGGCTCTAGGCTCGAGCTTAATCACCCGGGTGTAGCCGCCATCCCTGTCTCGATACCTTTCAGCATAGACGGAAAAAACCCTCTTGACCACCTCGCCGCTTTCGATAAATGCGATGGCCTGCCTCCGGGTGTGAAGGGTACCCCTCTTTCCAAGGGTTATCATCCTTTCCGCCAACCGCCCGATCTCTTTGGCCTTCACCGCGGTTGTAACAATCCGCTCATGCTTCAGAAGGGACGTCACCATATTCCTTAAGAGCGCCTTCCTGTGAGCCGACGTCCTCCCGAGCTTCTTTCCAGACTTTTGATGCCGCATAAAACCCCCTACCTTTCCCTGTTACATCAACATTCAGAACCCGCCCGGACGTCCATTTTCGACAACCCCGAAAAAAGTCTCTTCAAGCTATTTTACGAGGCGGGAGATGGCTTCCACTCCGCGCACATCCTGCTTGATGGACTTTTTGCAGGTCCATCATTTTTCATCAGTCGTCCACTGGAGGAAGTTCCTCTTCTCCCTCCGTGGAAGGTTCCCATCCTTTCACGTCCATCCCGAAGGTCAATCCCATTTCCAAAAGGATCTCCTTGAGTTCGTTGAGCGATTTCCTTCCGAAGTTTTTGGTTTTGAGCATCTCCGGTTCGGTTCTCTGGACCAGTTCGCCGATGGTGTCGATGTCTGCGTTCTGCAGGCAGTTAATGGATCTGACGGAAAGCTCCAGCTCATTGACATGTCTATTGAGCTTCTCGTGGAGGTTTTTCTTCTCCTCCACGTTCTCCTTTTCTGTCTCCGCCTCCACCGTAGCGGTCTCCTCAAAGTTGATGAAGAGGTTCATGTGCTCCTTGATGATCTTGGCGGCGTAGGCCAGAGCATCCTCGGGAAGCAGGCTGCCATCGGTGGTAATTTCCATAATCAGCCTGTCGAAATTTGTCATCCGTCCCACACGTGCGTTTTCAGCCCGGTAGTTCACCTTGACCACAGGGGAATGGATGGAGTCGATGGCAATGAAATCCACGGGGAGATCCTCATTCTTGTTCCTGTCGCTGGTGATAAACCCCTTGTTTAACCTTATGACGATCTCCATCTTCAGGTGGGCACCCTTCTCCAGGGTCGCAACGGGATTGGTGGGGGTGAGTATTTCAACATCCTGGTCGGTTATGATGTCGCCTGCAGTAATCAACCCCTCTTTGCTGACGTCCAGGGAAACAATCTTCTGCTCCTCGGAGTGCACCAGGAACCGGAGCTCCTTCAGGTTGAGGATTATCTGGGTTACATCCTCATAGGTCCCGGGGATCGTTGAAAACTCGTGTAGGACACCTTCGATGCGAAAGGCGGTCACGGCTGCCCCCTGCAGAGAGGAAATCAACACCCTCCTCAGTGCGTTGCCAAGGGTGGTGGCATACCCCCGCTCAAAGGGTTCAGTGGAAAAACGGCAGAACGTGTCGGTTTTCGAATCGTTGTCGAATTCCAGTTTTGTTGGGCGGGTCAGACTCTTCCAATTCGTATCCAATATTGTCATCTCGACTCCTCGCGGATTACGCCCCCTGATCACCACCTGGAGTGAATCCCATCGGTTTCACCCCAAGCCCGGTGATATTGTTTTTTTGATGAACCAACTGCCGGTCCATCGGAACTACTTGGAGTAAAGCTCAACGATCAGCTGCTCCTGAACGGGCAGCGCGACCTCCTCGCGGGTGGGATAGTTTTTAAACACCCCTTTGAATGCCTTTGTCTCAAGGTCCAGCCAGGCAGGAACGCTTTTTCTCTCGGCGGAGATCATTGCTTCTTTCACCCGCACAGATTCACGGCTTTTTTCCCTTATCTGAATCTCATCCCCTATTCTGAGGAGGTACGAGGGAATATCGACCTTTCTGCCGTTGACCATAATATGCCCATGTTTTACGAGCTGCCTGGCGTCCGCACGGGAAGCGGCGAACCCCAGACGGTACACGGCGGTATCCAGACGCCTCTCCAAAAGGACAAGGAGATTCTGCCCGGTCACGCCTTTCTGCCCATCGGCAGTCTTGAAATAATTCCGGAATTGGGACTCCATGACCCCGTAAATTCTACGGGCTTTCTGTTTTTCCCTGAGCTGGATGCCATAGTCTGACTGCTTCATCCTGCGGGTGCCGTGCATGCCGGGGGGGTAGGGCCTGCGCTCCACCGCACATTTATCGGAATAGCAGCGATCTCCCTTCAGAAAAAGCTTTGTGCCCTCTCTCCGGCAGAGTCGGCATACGGATTCACGGTATCGAGCCAATTTTTTCCTCCTTCGTCAGACCCTGCGCTTTTTCGGCGGCCTGCATCCGTTATGAGGGATAGGGGTCACATCCCGAATTATCGTTACCTCGAGCCCGGCGGCCTGGAGGGATCGCAGAGCTGATTCACGACCCGATCCCGGACCCTTGACGAGTACGTCAACTTTGCGGACACCGTGTTCCATGGCTTTTTTGGCGGCGTCCTCCGCTGCCAACTGGGCAGCAAAAGGTGTGCTTTTTCTGGATCCCTTGAAACCTTTGCTCCCTGCGGTACACCAGGCCAGGGTGTTCCCAACAGGATCAGTGATGGTAATTATGGTATTGTTGAATGTCGCCTGTATGTGGGCCACGCCGACGGGCACGTTTTTCTTGACCCTTTTTGCGGATCCCTTTTTCCTAGGTCTTGCCATTTTTTCCTCCAGCCATCAGGTTTGATGGGGTCGTAAAAAGTCCATACATGGCTTTTTACTCCACGGAAAGCGAAAAATGTCATTTTCACTTTCCTCACAAATCAACAACTTGCCCTGCAAGTCATTGATTTGCGCGCCCCTTAATGGGCGCATTGATGACTTTTCGCAAAGTCATCAAGTTTACTTCCTTTTTCTTCCACCGATAGAAGGCCGATGCCCTTTCCTGGACCGCGCATTGGTTTTCGTGCGCTGTCCCCTGACCGGCAGGCCCCTCCGGTGCCGAAGCCCTTCATAAGAGCCCAGGTCCATCTTGCGCTTGATGTCGAAGGCCACCTCCCTGCGGAGGTCACCCTCAACCATATGGGCCTTGTCGATGACCTCACGAAGGCGAACGATCTGCCCTTCATCCAGGTCCACCACACGAACATCGGGGTCCACCTTGGCGTCCCGCACTATCCGGCTGGCCTTTGAGGGCCCGATCCCATAAATATAAGTCAGGGCGACCTCAACCCTCTTGCTCCTCGGTAAATCCACTCCAGCGATACGCGCCACTGTTTACCCTCCTGAAATCAACCCTGCCGCTGTTTGTGTCTGGGGTTTTCGCAAATCACACGCACAATACCCCTGCGCCGGACAATTTTGCATTTGTCGCACATCCTCTTGACAGACGGTCTGACCTTCATCTTACCTTCCTCTCGATCCTTTATTGACAACCTCGTAAAAAGATCTCTCTGAGCCGTTTTCCGAGACGGGAGATGACTTTTTGCGAGTCCATCATTATTTGGCCCTGTAGGTAATTCTTCCCCTTGTAAGATCATAGGGGGAAAGCTCAACCGTCACCTTATCCCCAGGTAGAATCCTGATGTAATGCATGCGCATTTTCCCTGAAATATGGGCAAGCACCTGGTGACCGTTTTCCAACTCGACGCGAAACATCGCGTTAGGCAGCGGTTCCACCACTGTCCCCTCTACTTCAATGGCCTCTTCCTTTGCCATTCTTTTACTCTCCTTCAGCCCTTCCGGGCCAGAGTCAGTATCCTGGGTCCGTTGGCGGTAATAGCAACGGTGTGCTCATAATGCGCCGAAAGACTTCCGTCGGCCGTCACCGCCGTCCACCCGTCATCCAGAACATGCACCTGATCTTCCCCGGCGTTTACCATAGGCTCAATGGCAAGGGTCATCCCCTCCTTCAGCCGGACACCCCATCCGGGATCCCCAAAATTGGGCACCTGGGGTTCTTCGTGCAGGCTTCGACCGATGCCGTGCCCCACAAAAACCTTAACCACCGAGTATCCGTTGCTTTCAACATACTCCTGGACCGCATGGGATATATCTCCAATGCGGTTACCAATCACCGCAGCGTCTATACCCTTGTATAGGGCCTCCTCGGTAACCTTCATGAGACGCTTGGCCTCATCCGCGGGCTCGCCCACAGGAAGGGTTACCGCCGCATCGGAGTAAAAGCCCTTGAAGAAGGCGCCAAAATCCAACCCGACGATATCGCCCGCGTCCAGTCGCCGCTTATCGGAAGGAATCCCATGGACCACCTCATTATTTACCGATACACAGATGCTGCTGGGATAGCCCCTATAACCTTTGAAGGCGGCCACAATCCCCATGGATCTTGACATCCGGTCGGTTTCCGCCTCTATCCTGGAAGTGGTGATTCCGGGCCTTACCACTTCCTTCATCCTCTCCAATATATTACCAACAATAGCGCCACCCTGGTACATGATGGTAATATCGGCGGCGGTTTTTCTGTGTATCATTGCTGAAATCCGCAGTTATCGACCGGGAGCCATCCCCGGAGTACAACCGTCACGAACAGTTCTGCCCTTTCCCCGTCAGGGCCTGCTCGATCCTGATGAAAATATCCCCCATGGCGCCGGTACCCCTAATGGGCCTCAGGCATCCTTCTTCCCTGTAAAATGATATCAGAGGAGAGGTTTGCTGGTGGTATACCCTCAACCTCTGTCTGATGGTCTCCTCTTTGTCGTCATCCCTTTGATAAAGCTCACCGCCACAGCGATCACAGACGCCCTCATTTCCGGGAGGGTTGAAGACCATATGGAAGCTTTCCCCACATCCCTTGCACATCCTTCGGCCGGTCAGACGGGTGACCAGTTCCTGATCCTCAACCTCTATGCTGACAACGTGGTCAATGGTCCGACCCATGCCGGCGAGTATTTCACCAAGAGCCTCTGCCTGGGGTATGGTGCGGGGAAACCCATCAAGGATGAAACCGTTGGCTGCGTCATCCTCCTTCAGCCGCTCGGCGATGATGCCTATGACAACCCGGTCGGGTACGAGCTCGCCCTTGTCCATAAAGGACTTGGCCTCGACACCCAGGGCGGTCCCCTCACGAACGGCGGTCCTCAGGATATCCCCGGTTGAGACCTGAGGAATATTCCATTTTTCAACTATGAATTTCGCCTGGGTGCCCTTGCCGGCCCCTGGAGGACCTAAAAGGATTATGTCCATTCTATCTCCTTCCCCTGACTTTGCCCTTTTTGAGAAATCCATCGTAGTGCCTCGTGACAAGATGTGTCTCAATCTGGGTTACCGTATCAAGGGCAACGCCTACGACGATTAGAAGCCCGGTCCCGCCGAAGTAGAACGGGACGTTAAAGAGACGGTAGAGGATCGATGGGAGGACACAGACAAGAGAGAGGTAAATGGCGCCTCCAAAGGTGATCCTGGAAAGTACCCTGTCGATGTACTCCGCCGTTTTCCTTCCCGGTCTGATTCCCGGAATGTACCCACCATACTTTTTCAGATTGTCGGCCACATCTACGGGATTGAACTGTATTGCCGTGTAAAAATAGCAGAAGAAAATGATCAAACTCACATAAAGAGCGGTATACAGGGCTTTCCCGGGGGCAAACGTCTGGGCGAGGGCATTCATGACAGGGTTTTTTATGAAACCGGCTATGGTAGCGGGGAACATGAGGATAGAAGACGCGAAGATAGGCGGAATGACCCCGGCGGTGTTGACCTTGAGGGGGAGATGGGTGCTCTGCCCCCCGTACATTTTTCTTCCTACCACTCTTTTGGCATACTGGACCGGCACCTTGCGTTGCCCACGTTCCATGAAAATAATAAACGCCACCACAGCGATCATAAGGATAACGATGAAAATCATGATAAACGCGGAAATTTCACCTGTTTTCATCAGGGAGAAGGACCGGCCCGTGGCCACGGGCATCCTGGCGACAATCCCAGCGAAGATGATGAGCGAAATACCGTTTCCGATTCCCCTTTCGGTGATCTGCTCCCCAATCCACATGATAAAGGCGGTTCCGGCAGTAAGACTGATCACGGTCATTATCCTGAAGCCCCATCCCGGGTTGGGAACAACGGGCGCACCGCCGGGGGAAGTCATCTGCCCCAGGCCGATGGAAATACCGAAGCTCTGAAAGGCCGCCAGGCCCACGGTGCCGTAACGGGTGTAGCGGGTGATCTTCCGGCGTCCCGCCTCCCCCTCCTTGGAAAGCCTCTCCAGGTAAGGAATGACAACCGTGAGGAGCTGAATGATGATGCTGGCACTGATGTAAGGCATTATTCCCAGGGCAAAAACGGTCATTCTCAGGAGAGCTCCCCCGGAAAACATATCAAAGAAACCCAGGAGGGTTCCCTGGGCCTGTTTGAAAAATTCCGCAAGCGCCACGCCATCGATACCCGGGGTGGGGATATGGGTTCCCACGCGGTAAACGGCAAGCAGAGCGAAAGTAAAGATGATCCGCCGCTTCAGTTCCGGGATTTTGAATATATTCTGAAAGCTTTCCAGCAACTCGTTGCCCCCTAGATGATCTCTATCTTGCCGCCGGCCTTCGCAACCTTATCGGCTGCGGAAGCGCTGAACCTGTGGGCCCTGATGGTCACCGGACGATCCAGTTCCCCCACCGCCAGAATTTTGACAGGCATACCTTTCCTCGCCAACCGGAAGCGAATCATCAGATCGGGGTCCACAACATCAACATCCGTAATGCGGGAAAGGTCCTTGAGATTTACCACCGAATACTCCGTGCGGAAGGGATTGGTGAATCCACGCTTGGGGAGCCGGCGCTGCAGTGGCATCTGGCCACCCTCAAACCCGGCCTTCACGCTGCCACCGGACCGTGCGCCCTGCCCGTTGGATCCTCTGCCGCAGGTTTTACCGGACCCTGAGCCGATACCGCGGCCCACACGTCGTCCTTTCTTTACCGAACCTTTGGCCGGTTTTAACTGATCCAGCATCTATTCGTCCTCCACTTCACGGGTGCGAACCAGATGGGAAACCTTGTTCACCATTCCCCTGATCCGGGGATTGTCATCGTGTCTGACGGTCTGATTGACCTTCCGCAGTCCCAGGCTCTGCACGACCCGCGCCTGTTTTTCGGGTTTACCGATGGTGCTGCGCACCAATGTTATGTCGATTTTGCCCATCTTTCTCTCTCCCGGCCTAGCCGTGCAGGATATCGCTGACTTTCTTGCCCCGAACGTTAGCGATCTCCTCCGCGCTTCTCAAGCTCAAAAGCCCCTGCATGGTCGCCATGAGAACGTTATTCGGGTTGTTTGTCCCGATGCACTTGGTAAGAATATCATTAATGCCCAGGGACTCCATGAGCGCACGCACCGGCCCACCGGCAATAATGCCGGTTCCCGCAGAGGCTGGTTTGAGAAAGACCTTCGCTGCTCCCCATCGCCCCATAACCTGATGGGGAATTGTGGTCCCGCTTAAAGGGATTTTGTAAAGGCTCTTCTTGCCGTTCTCGATACCCTTGCGGATGGCCTCCGGAACCTCATTGGCCTTGCCCGAACCAACACCTGCGATCCCCTTGCCGTCACCCACCACCACGAGAGCGCTGAAGCGGAACCTTCTGCCGCCCTTGACGACCTTGGCGACACGATTGATAAATACTACCTTATCGATCATCTCGGTCTCGTCGATATTGTGGTCCCTGAGTGGCTGTTTTAAAGATCTCTTCATTGTCGCTTCTACCGTCCTTCCCGGGCGTACTGAATCGCCATCGTCACCGGTCTAGAATTTCAGACCGCCCTCCCTGACAGCATCAGCCAGCGCTTTTACGCGGCCATGGTACTGAAAACCACCCCTGTCAAAGGTAAGCGTGTTGATCTTTTTCTCCGACGCGCGCCTGGCCAGGAGCTTTCCCACATTCCGCGCTGCATCTTCATTCCCCCCGGATTTTGTGGTTCCTCTCAACTCCCTATCCATGGTGGAAGCACTGGCCAGGACCGTTCCCATATCATCGTCAATGAGTTGGGCGTAAATATGGCGGGAGCTTCGAAAGACCGAAAGCCTGGGTCTGTGGGCGGTTCCGCTGATCTTGCCGCGAATTCTGCGACGCCTTTTCAGACGGGCCATTTTCTTCTTCTCGGTATTAGTCAACTTCCTTATCCTCCACAAAAAATCCCTTTCTCTACCTTCCGAACCGAGGCCGCGACGGCAACCGGCGGCTCCATGACAAAACTTTATGTTATGCCGGCCTTTCCAGCCTTACGTCTGATTCGCTCGTTGATATATCTGATCCCTTTCCCTTTATAGGGTTCCGGGGGACGGATAGCCCTGATATCGGCTGCGATCTGGCCAACCTTTTCCTTGTCGATCCCCTTGACGGTGATCCTGTTATTCCGGTCCACCTCGGTCTTGATTTCATCCGGGATCCGAAAAACCACCGGGTTGGAAAATCCGACCATGAGTTCAAGGGTCCCGCCCTTGACCGTAGCCCGATATCCCACACCTTCCATGTCAAGACCTTTCTCGTACCCTTTCGAAACGCCCTGAACCATATTGTCGATCAGGGTTCTGGTAAGACCCTGCATGGCCGATGTTTCCTTGGGCCTTGAGGGCGGAAGAATCCGAACCTCTCTTTTGTCAATCTCCACATCAACACCCATCGGCAGGTCCCTGCTCAGTTGCCCCAAGGCACCTTTTGCAGTGAAATGCCGTCCTTCGATCCTTACTTCAACCCCATCGGGTATCCCAACAGGTTGTTTTCCGATTCTCGACATTTTTTTTACCCCGTAATTACCGCTGCCGCATCATCAATCCGAGAGCTATCGCCCCACCCGAAACAAGGCCGGGCAGCCTACCAGACGTAGCAAAGGATCTCGCCGCCAACGTTTTCCCTTCTCGACTGGGCATCACTCATCACACCTTTTGAGGTTGAGAGTATCGCCACACCAAGCCCGTTCAAAACACGGGGGATCTTTTTGGCCCCAACGTAAACCCGGCCTCCCGGTTTGCTGATTCTCTGGATTCGAACGATTGCAGGTGTCTCGCCCTCCGAGTATTTAAGGGTAATTCTCAGAATACCCTGTTTATCGTCACTAAGAACACGGAAGCTTTTTATGTACCCTTCCTCCTGGAGAATCCTTGCGATATCCTCTTTTAGTGACGAGGATGGAATGTCAACCTTCTCCTTGCCCGCCATTAGGGCATTCCGGATTCGGGTCAGCATATCCGCGACAGGATCGGTCATTGACATGACAGTGTTCCTCCTACCAGCTGGCCTTGACCACGCCGGGAATTTCACCAGCGAGGGCACGGTTACGAAAACAGATCCTGCACATGCCGAACTTTCGCAGGTATCCCCTGGATCTGCCGCAGATAGGGCAACGATTATAACCCCTCACGGCGAACTTCGGCTTGCGTTTGGCCTTGTTAATCAGGGCTTCCTTCGCCATTTCTCCTCCCGTTCTACTTTCTGAAAGGAACGCCAAAAAGCCTCAACAGTTCCTTGGCTTCCTCATCCGTATCGGCAGTGGTGACAATGGTCACGTTCATTCCCTTGATCTCCTCGACATCGTCGTAGTTGATCTCGGGGAAAATGAGCTGCTCGCGCACGCCAAGGGTATAGTTGCCGCGGCCATCGAATGCCCTGTTGGAGGTCCCTTTAAAATCCCTCACCCGTGGGAGAGCGATATTCAGGAGCCTGTAGAAAAAATCATGCATTCGCCCGCGACGCAGGGTGACCATGCACCCGATGGGATTGCCTTCCCTCAGTTTGAAGTTGGCGATGGACTTCTTGGCGCGAGTCAGGACCGGCCTCTGGCCGGAAATCTGGCCAAGCTCCTTCATGGAGGTATCCAGGATCTTGGCGTTCTGAAGAGCATCTCCCAACCCCATATTGAGAACGATCTTTTCTACCCGGGGAACCTGCATGACGTTGCTGTAGTTGAACGTCTTCATCATGGACGGGACTATCTCTTCCCGATATTTTTTCTGAAGCGTATCCATCAACCGACACTCCTCTTAACCAAGATGTCTCGAAAAAAACCGGTACAGTTCATTTTCCGGGACTTAGGAAAGATCAATCAAACGACTCTCCACACCCGGCACATAGTCTTGCCGTGGTGCCGTCATCCAGTTTCCGCCGACGCACCCTGACTCCCTTGCCGCATTTCTCGCAATAGAGCATGACGTTGGAAACGTGGATAGTCCCCTCTTTTTCAATGATTCCCCCCTGCTTCTGGGAGCCGGCGGGACGGGTATGCTTCTTGATGAAGTTGGCCTTCTCAACGACCACACGATCCTTGTCATGATCAACTTTGAGGACCTTCCCCTTCTTGCCTTTTTCCTTCCCCGCGTTGATGATGACAAAATCATTTTTTCTAACACTCATTGCAGGCATTAGGATCTCCCTTAAAGGACCTCTGGGGCCAGGGAAACGATCTTCATGAAGTTCTTCCCCCTCAATTCCCGACCAATGGGACCAAAGATTCTTGTCCCAACGGGCTCCCGCTGATCATTGATAATCACCGCTGCGTTGTCGTCAAAACGGATGTAGGAACCGTCGGCTCTCCGAACCTCTTTCCTGGTCCTGACGACGACAGCTTTGTGAACCTCACCCTTCTTCACCTTGGATTCGGGAGTGGCCTCCTTCACCGAAACGACAATTATATCCCCTATGGTGGCCGACTTTCTTTGGGATCCTCCAAGTATCCGGAAACAAAGAACCTTCTTGGCCCCACTGTTGTCCGCTACACTAAGGACCGTCTCTACCTTGACCATCTTAAATCCCTTCTTTCCAAGGCCGTAAAAAGTCCATCAGTGGCTTTTTACTTCACGGAAAGCGAAAAATGTCATTTTCACTTTCCTCACAAATCTTCGATTTGCGCGTCCCTCAATGGGATGCGTTGATGACTTTTTCCAAAGTCATCAGTTTTATGAATCAGATTTTTCCAGGCCCATCGGGGCCTTTTCCAGGATGTCGAGAAGTCGCCATCTTTTGCCCCTGCTCAGGGGGCGGGTCTCCACAATCCTGACTGTATCGCCGACATTGAGGCTGTTCTTCTCATCGTGGACCTTGTACTTGACACGACGGCTGACAAATTTCGGATACACCTTGTGCCCAACCTTCCTGTGAGACTGCACAACCGCCGTCTTATCCATCCTGTTGCCGACAACGGTGCCTGTGATGATTCTACTGTTCCGAGTGTTCTTCGTCTCTGACATCACTCTTTCCTCTCACCTGAAGCTGATTTTTCCACCAGCAAGGTCTTGGCCCTGGCAAGATTTTTCCTGGTCAGCGGGAGACGCATGGGGTTTTCCAGTTGGCTCGTGGCAAGCTGGAAACGAAGGTTGAAAAGTTCCAGGGAAAGTTCCCTCTCCTTCTCCAGAAGCTCATCAACAGTCATATCTCTCATTTCACGGGCCTTCATCAGCTTTCCTCCCTAACGAGGATCCGTGTTTTTATGGAAAGTTTGTGGGAAGCCAGCCTCATGGCCTCGCGGGCCACACCGGGCGGAACCCCTTCCAGCTCATACAGAACCCGTCCTGGTTTGACCACGGCGACCCATGCCTCCGGGGCTCCTTTACCTTTACCCATACGTGTTTCAGCGGGTTTTTTGGTGATAGGCTTGTCGGGAAAAACCCGGATCCAGACCTTACCACCTCTCTTAACATGTCTCGTGATGGCGATACGCGCCGCCTCTATCTGGCGGGCGGTGACCCATCCGGGCTCAAGCGCCTGCAGCCCGAAATCACCGAAGCTAAGTATGTTGCCTCTTCTGGCCGCGCCTCTCATCCGGCCCCGGTGCTGCTTTCTGAACTTAACCTTCTTTGGCATCAACATGACACAATCTCCATCCAGAACCAGATATTGAAAAACCTGATCTCCTAGGCGGTAGTTTCAGCTCCGTTGCCCTTCTTGGGCATGACTTCCCCCTTGAAAATCCACACCTTGACGCCGATGATACCGTAGGTGGTCTTTGCCTCGGCAAAGCCGTAATCAATATCAGCACGGAGGGTCTGGAGGGGAACCCGTCCCTCCCTGTACCACTCCCTGCGCGACATCTCGGCTCCGTTCAACCGCCCGGAGCACATGACCTTGATACCCTCCGCTCCAAAACGCAGGGCCGAAGCGACGCTCCTTTTCAGGGCACGTCGAAAGGCAACACGCCGGAGCAGCTGGCCGGCGATATTTTCGGCTACAAGCTGGGCCTCCACTTCGGGTTTGCGGACCTCGATGATATTGATGAAGATGTCCTTATCGGTCATCTTTTTGATTTCACGCCGAAGGGCCTCCACCTCCGCGCCCTTCTTGCCGATAATAATCCCGGGACGGGCTGAGTGGATGTTGATCCTGGCACGTTTGGCCGTCCTCTCGATAATGATCTCGGAAATGCCGGCATGGAAAAGCCGCTCCTTGATGAAGTGGCGTATCCGAATATCCTCATGGAGCAGCTTCGCGTAGTCCTTTTCGGCGTACCAACGGGAATCCCAATCCTGAATAATCCCAAGCCTGAAACCTTTAGGATGTACTTTCTGACCCAAATCCTGCCTCCTTACCTCTCGCCAAGCACAACCGTTATATGACTGGTCCTCTTTCGAATCACCGTTGCACGCCCCATGGCCCGCGGCATGAATCTCTTCATGGTCGGGCCTTCATCAACAAATGCCGTCTTGATGAAAAGCCGCTCCACGTCCATGCCCTTTGTATTCTCGGCATTCGCCACCGCGGAACGGACTACCTTGGCCAGGATGGGAGATGCGCTCTTCCTCACCAACGACAGGGTGCTCAATGCCTCCGAAACGTCCTTCCCCCGTACCATATCCATGACGAGCCGGACTTTTCGGGGGGTCACCCGCACGTATTTTGCCCTTGCATGTGCTTCCATGAACTCTTCCTCGCCTCAAACCAGCTTGAAGGTCTCAGAAACCGACTGAGGCCGCTACTTTTTGCCCCTTCTGTCCGACTTGGAGGTATGGCCCTTATAGGTACGGGTGGGGGAAAACTCTCCCAGCCTGTGCCCTACCATATTCTCGGAAACGAACACCGGGACAAACTTTCTGCCGTTGTGGACGGCGAAGGTAAACCCGACCATGTCGGGAATGATCATCGACCTTCTGGACCACGTTTTTATGACCTTCTTATCACCGCCCTCGATCATGACGGTGACCTTCTTCATCAGGTGGTCATCCACAAATGGCCCTTTCTTGATGGACCTGGCCAATTTTATCCTCCCATTCTAGGACCGCCGCTTTACGATATAGCGGTCGGAGTTCTTGTTTTTGCGGGTTTTGTATCCCTTCGTGGGAACACCCCAGGGCGTACAGGGATGTCGGCCACCGGAGCTTTTTCCCTCTCCTCCCCCCATGGGGTGGTCAACCGGGTTCATGGCAACCCCTCTCACATTGGGCCGCCTGCCAAGCCAGCGGTTACGCCCCGCTTTGCCAATGGAAATGATCTCGTGCTGGGGGTTGGAAACCTCGCCGAGGGTGGCCATACACTCACGGCGAACAAGCCTGATTTCCCCCGACGGCAACCTGAGGTGGACGTATTCACCCTCCTTGGCCATCAACTGGGCAAACCCGCCGGCGCTCCGAACAATCTGGCCGCCTTTGTCTTCTTTAAGCTCGATATTATGGAGATGGGTACCCAACGGGATATTTTTCAGCTTCATTGCGTTCCCAGGCCGAACATCCGTCTTTTCTCCGGATTGAACAACGTCACCTACATTCAGGCCCTGCGGGGCCAGGATATATCTTTTCTCACCATCGGCGTAGACCAGAAGAGCGATGTATGCCGACCTGTTGGGATCGTACTCGATGGACCGCACCTTGGCCGGGATATCATGCTTGTTCCTCTTGAAATCGATGATTCGATAGCGCCTCTTATGCCCGCCGCCCCTCTGTCCCGCTGTAACACGGCCCAGGTTGTTGCGCCCCCCGGTTTTTCTTAATGGGGCGAGAAGGCTCTTTTCGGGGGTGCTTGTGGTAACCTCGGCGAAATCAGACACTGTCTGAAAACGCCTCCCGGGCGATGTTGGTTTGAGTTTTCGGATACCCATTATCTATCTCCCATTCCCGATTTTTCCCTAAACGCCCTCGAAGAACTCGATGACGCTGCCCTCCTTGAGGGTAACCACCGCCTTCTTCCAGTTTCGCCTTTTACCCAGGTTTCGTCCGAGCTTTTTAACCTTGCCCTTGACGTTCAGAATATTCACGGCCTCCACCGAAACCTTGAATGCCTCCTCAACGGCCCCCTTGATCTCCAGCTTGTTGGCGTCTTTGGCCACTTCGAATACCACCCTGTTTTCCAGTTCCTTCATCCCGGCATTTTTTTCTGTGAGAAGCGGCCGGAGGATTATCTTGTTGTATGGTTTCATCGGGTTAGCGCTCCTTCCAAAGCATCCAGGGCGCCCTTGGTTACAATCAGCTTTTCAAAGGCCAGAATATCATAGGTGTTGATGTGGTCCACGGTGACGACCTTGACCCACGACAGGTTTGAGGAGGCCCTGGAAAGATCCTCCTGAATCTCCTCGACGACAAGCAGCGCACTGACTACGTCCATGCGATCCATGAACTCAACCAGTTCACGGGTCTTCGGCGCATCGAGCGTCACCTTGTCCAAAACAACAAGCGTCCCGGAACCTGCCCGGTAGGCAAGGGCGTTCCTGACGGCTTTCCTGCTCATCTTCTTGTTGATCGATTTTGAAAAGTCCCGGGGCAGCGGACCGAACACCACGCCTCCGCCCTTCATCTGGGGAGCGCGGATAGTCCCCTGCCGGGCACGTCCCGTTCCCTTCTGACGGAAAGGCTTACGACCGCCACCCCTGACATCCGAGCGGGTTTTGGTGGAGGAAGTGCCCCTCCGGGCACCGGCAAGGGCCGATACAACGGTCTGATGGATGAGGGCCCCGTTTGGATCCTCATCCCACCAAGGAGCAAGGTCCACCTTCCCGATCACTTCTTTCTTTACGTTGTAGATATCCACCTGAGGCATGGCCATCCCCTATCTAGGAAAGTTTAATCTCCACATCCACACCGGCCGAAAGATCGAGTTTCATAAGCGCATCCACAGTCTGGGGAGTGGGTTCCACGATGTCGAGCATGCGTTTGTGGACGCGGATCTCGAACTGCTCTCTTGATTTCTTGTCAATGAAGGGAGAGCGAAGCACCGTGTAAATGCTCCTCATGGTGGGAAGGGGGATGGGCCCACAGACTCTGGCTCCCGTACGCTTGGCGGTCTCGACAATCTCACCAACCGACGCGTCAAGGATCCTGTGATCGTAAGCCTTGAGTTTTATCCGTATTTTCTGCTGCTCCATCACCATTTACTCCCTCTAATTTCCCTCCGGCCGCTGTTTGTGGCCAAAAAGGGGGAAATATCACTCATCAACAATTTCGCTGACCACTCCGGCGCCCACGGTACGGCCGCCCTCGCGAATGGCAAAGCGAAGTTCCTTCTCCATGGCTATGGGGGTAATCAACTCCACATCCACCGAGACGTTGTCTCCGGGCATCACCATCTTCACGCCATCAGGAAGGGTTACGACACCGGTCACGTCCGTCGTGCGGAAGTAGAACTGAGGACGGTATCCATCAAAAAACGGCGTGTGACGGCCACCCTCCTCCTTCGTAAGAACATACACCTCAGCCTTGAACTTCGTGTGCGGCGTGATCGTGCCGGGTATCGCCACAACCTGGCCGCGCTCTACCTCCTCACGCTTCACTCCGCGAAGAAGAAGACCGATGTTGTCGCCGGCCTGACCCTGGTCAAGAAGCTTGCGGAACATCTCCACACCGGTGACAACCGTCTTGCGGGTTGGACGAATCCCCACAATCTCCACCTCAGCGCCTACCTTGATGATCCCACGGTCCACCCGGCCCGTTGCAACCGTGCCTCGGCCCGATATGGAAAAAACATCCTCCACAGGCATCAAAAACGGCTTGTCTATGGGACGCTCAGGCTCAGGAATGTACGCGTCTACCGCGTCCATCAACTGAAAAATCGACCCGCAGTCCTTGCAATCCGAATCTCCACAGCCATGCTCCAACGCCTTTAACGCCGAACCCTGGATCACAGGTATGTCATCACCAGGAAAATCGTACTGCGACAGAAGCTCACGAACCTCCAGCTCCACCAACTCCAGAAGCTCAGGATCGTCAACCATGTCAACCTTGTTCATGTACACAATTATGTAAGGAACCCCAACCTGACGCGCCAGCAATATGTGCTCCCGCGTCTGAGGCATGGGACCGTCGGCTGCCGATACCACCAGAATCGCGCCGTCCATCTGAGCCGCGCCCGTGATCATGTTCTTCACATAGTCGGCGTGCCCGGGACAGTCCACATGAGCGTAGTGACGGTTGGCCGTCTCATACTCCACGTGGGCCGTCGCTATGGTAATACCACGCTCCCGCTCCTCCGGTGCCTTGTCAATCTCGTCAAACGGGACAAACGTCGCAAGCTGACTGTTCGCCAGACACTTCGTTATCGCTGCCGTCAACGTCGTCTTGCCATGATCCACGTGGCCTATCGTACCTACGTTAATGTGCGGCTTCGTCCTCTCATACTTCGCCTTAGCCATCTTCTCCTCCTTGAGCTAACCGTACCGACGGCATCTTTATGCGACCCCGGACTGGGCCATGACTTCCTCGGAGATACTCTGTGGTACCCTTTCGTAATGGGCGTAGTGCATGGTGTAGGTAGCCCTTCCCTGAGTCATGGACCTAAGATCAGTGGCATAGCCGAACATTTCCGCAAGGGGCACCAGACAACTGATAATCTTCGCACCTGCCCTGTCCTCCATACTGGAAATTCTCCCGCGTCTACCACTCAGGTCACCCATGACATCACCCATATACTCCTCGGGCACAACAACCTCCACATCCATTATGGGTTCGAGCAGAACGGCGCCGGCTTTCCTGACCCCTTCCTTAAAGGCAATGGAACCCGCGACTTTAAACGCCATTTCCGATGAATCCACCTCGTGGTAGGACCCGTCGTAAAGAGTCGCCTTGACATCGATCACAGGGTAACCTGCAAGGACGCCCTGTTCCATAGCCTCGATGATTCCCTTCTCCACCGAGGGGATATACTCCCGGGGGACGACACCGCCCACAATCTTGTTCTCGAAGGTAAATCCCTCGTCCGGACCGTTGGGGGCCAGCTCAATCCATACGTGACCATACTGTCCCCGCCCGCCGGACTGCTTGATAAAGCGCCCCTCGGCCTTGACGACGGCGGTAATTGTCTCCCTGTATGCCACCTGTGGCCGGCCCACGCTGGCACCGACGTGAAACTCCCGCATGAGACGGTCCACGATGATCTCCAGGTGAAGTTCGCCCATGCCGGAGATAAGAGTCTGCCCGGTATCGGGATCCGTGTTAACCCGGAATGTAGGATCCTCCTGCGACAACTTGGTCAGGGCCAGTCCCAGCTTCTCCTGGTCGGTCTTCGTCTTCGGTTCGATGGCGATGGAGATTACAGGTTCAGGAAAATCCATCTGCTCCAGGAGCACAGGTCTTTGGGGGTCGCAGAGCGTATCGCCGGTAAATGATTTCGTCAGGCCGACACAGGCGACGATATCCCCGGAATAGACATCCTTGATGTCTTCGCGCTTGTTAGAGTGCATTTTCAGCAGCCGGCCCACGCGTTCCTTGCGGCCGGTGGTTGAGTTCAGAACGTAACTGCCGGCTGCAAGATGGCCGGAGTAGATGCGAACGAAGGTTAGATGCCCTACGAAGGGGTCCGTCATTATCTTGAAGGCAAGGGCTGCAAAAGGCTCGTCGTCGTCAACCTTGATCTCGATGATCTCTCCGGTGTCCGATTCAATTCCCTTTATGGCAGCCACATCCACCGGGGATGGAAGGAAATCCACGATGGCATCTAGAAGAGGCTGAACGCCCTTGTTCTTGAAGGCCGAACCGCACAATACAGGCACGAGGGAAAGTTCCAGGGTTCCCTTGCGAAGGGCGGATTTTATCTGTTCCTCACCTATATCATCCCCCTCGAGATACTTCGCCATCAAGGAGTCGTCGACCTCGGCAAGGGCCTGCAGAAGCTCGTCCCTGGCCTCGGCCACTTCCCCTTCCATCTCCTCGGGGACGGGACTTTCCCTGACTTTAGCGCCGAGCGCAGCTTCATCGAAGTAATAGGCGACATGGCGGACAAGGTCGACAACACCCGTGAACCGGTCCTCCGCCCCGACGGGCAGCTGTACGGGAACGGGGTTGGCGCCAAGACGTTTGCCTATCTGCTCGACAACACGGGTGAAGTCAGCGCCCGTTCGATCCATCTTGTTGACAAAAGCAATGCGGGGCACCATATACTTATCAGCCTGCCGCCAGACGGTCTCTGACTGGGGCTCCACGCCCCCCACGGCACAAAAGACAGCAATGGCGCCGTCCAGGACCCTCAGTGAACGCTCAACCTCAACCGTAAAGTCCACGTGACCCGGGGTGTCGATGACATTGATCCGGGTGTCTTTCCAGAAGGTGGTGGTCGCGGCGGAGGTGATGGTAATTCCCCTCTCCTGTTCCTGCTCCATCCAATCCATAACGGCAGCGCCATCGTGGACCTCCCCCATTTTGTGGGATACCCCCGTATAGAAAAGGATCCTCTCCGTGGTCGTCGTCTTACCGGCATCGATATGTGCCATAATGCCGATATTGCGATGCTTGTTTAACTGATATTGCCTGGGCAAAGCCTGATCCTCATCTACCGCCGGGTTATTTAATCCGGCTGGGCCTGATTACCACCGGTAATGCGCAAAGGCCTTGTTGGCCTCAGCCATTCGGTGTACATCCTCTTTTTTCTTGATCGATATACCCCGCTTGTTTGCAGCGTCGACCAGTTCATTGGCAAGCCGTTCCTTCATGGTCCTCTCAGAACGGCCTCGCGCGCTGGCTATGATCCACCTGATGGCCAGAGCCTGTTTGCGGTCGTAACGGACCTCAACGGGGACCTGATAGGTAGCTCCTCCCACCCGCCTGGATTTGACCTCCAGGACCGGCTTGGTGTTATCCATGGCCTTTTTGAAAACCGAAAGGGGATCCTCATCCACCTTGCCGGAGATAATGTCCATGGCATCGTAGAAAATAGCTTCGGCAACACTTTTTTTACCACCGAGCATAACGCTGTTGATAAACCTGGTGACCGTTTTATCGTGGAACTTGGGGTCCGAAAGAATTTCCCGCTTTTTTGCGACCCTTCTTCGAGCCATCTGCTACCTCCGAGCTTACTTGGGCCGTTTGGCGCCGTACTTTGAACGGCTCATTCGCCTGTCAGCGACACCTGCCGTATCCAGAGTTCCCCTGATGACATGATATCTTACACCGGGAAGATCCTTGACCCTCCCGCCGCGGATCAGAATTACCGAGTGTTCCTGAAGATTGTGCCCTACACCGGGGATATACGAGGTTACTTCCAGACCGTTAGTCAAGCGTACCCTGGCCACCTTGCGAAGAGCGGAGTTGGGCTTCTTGGGTGTAGTAGTATATACACGCGTACACACTCCCCGCTTTTGAGGACACTGCTGCATTGCCGGGCTTTTAGACTTTTTGGTGATTCTTTTCCGGCTTTTTCTGACCAACTGGTTCAGTGTCGGCATCCCTTAACCTCTCAATCGTTAAAACGCATATTTTAAGCAGCCCTGCCCTTAAGGGCGCAGTGACCCTTCACCGGCCGGGTACCTGAATCGAAAGGCCCTGCCAATTCACTGACCTGACCAGCCGAAAGGGGTAACCCCCCGCCGGACCTGAATTTTAACCGCTTTACCCGGAGCCGCCCATAGTTGTAAACGGCTTTGGGAAAACTCGGTGAAGCTACCAGCATGCCCCAGATTTGTCAAGGGCAAATCAACGCACAAAACCGTGTCGAATCCGGGTTGCGGCGGAGTCAGTCTACTGGCTCGATCCGCCGTCAGGCAGCCCCGCCGGTTTGACGCCGGCATCGAGATACCGCCTCAGCCCGGTGCCCGCAGGGATGAGCCGTCCAACGATGACGTTCTCCTTCAGACCACGGAGGATGTCCACCTTTCCGGAGATACTTGCCTCCGTAAGAACCCTGGTGGTCTCCTGGAACGAAGCCGCCGAGATAAAACTCTCGGTGTTGAGGGCCGCTTTTGTAATACCCTGGAGAATAGGACTCCCGGTGGCCGGCCGACCGCCCTCCCTTATTTTCTGCTCGTTCTGTTCGGCGAAAACGTGTCGTTCAACCTGCTCGCCCACCAGAAACCGGGTGTCTCCGATATCCTCGATACGGACCTTTTTCAGCATCTGGCGAATGATGACTTCAATATGCTTGTCATTGATCTTGACCCCCTGCAGGAGGTACACCTCCTGGACCTCGTTGACCAGATATTTTTGAAGCTCTTTTTCACCCAGAACGTGAAGGATATCGTGGGGATTGGGGGAGCCATCCATGAGCGGTTCACCCGCCCGGACCCTGTCGCCCTCGTGGACACTGATATGCTTGCCCCTGGGGATAAGATATTCGCGTGGTTCACCCACGTCCGGTCTGACCTCGATCCTTCTCTTGCCCTTGACATCCCGGCCATAGTGAACGATACCGTCGATCTCGCTTATGGTTGCCTGTTCCTTGGGCACCCTTGCCTCGAACAGCTCTGCCACCCTCGGCAGACCTCCAGTGATATCCTTGGTCTTGGTCGTCTCGATAGGTATTTTTGCCAGGGTATCGCCGGGGTGGACAGTATCACCTTCGTTGACGATGATGATGGCCGAGGAGGGCATGAAATAGCGTGCTGTGGATTTGCTGCCGGGGACCTTGAGGGTTCTGCCGTCCTCGCCCTTCAGGGAAATCCTGGGTCTTAGGTCCGTGCCATGGTACTCAGTGATCATTCTGCTGGCGATCCCAGTCACCTCGTCCACCTGTTCCTTCATGGTTCGGCCTTCGATAATATCACCGAACTTGACCTTCCCCCCGACCTCGGTCAGAATCGGTGTGCTGAAGGGATCCCATTCCGCAATGAGCTGACCTTCCTTCACCTTGGCTGAATTCTCAACCTTCAGGCGTGCTCCAAAAATCAATGGGTAACGTTTTTTCTCACGCCCGTTTTTATCGATAACGGCAATCTCCCCATTGCGGTTCATAACCACGAGATCGCCATCCCTGTTTTCCAGCGTAGTGATGTTGATATAACGGATGGTTCCGGGGATCTTCGCTTCCAAAGAGGTCTGTTCAACACGCCGGCTGGCCGTACCGCCGATGTGAAACGTTCTCATTGTCAACTGGGTTCCGGGCTCGCCGATGGACTGGGCGGCGATAATACCGACTGCCTCTCCCATCGCGACCTGTCGTCCCCGTGCAAGGTCTCTCCCGTAACATTTGGCACAGATACCCTGTTTCATCCTACAGGTAAGGGCCGAACGGATTGCGATCCCTTCATACCCCAGGCCCCTTTTCTCGATCTCTTCCACGGCTTTCTCGTCGATCTCCTCGGAAGCCTTTACAATAATCTCCCCGGTCTCGGGATCTTTGATGTCATCCAGAGCCACCCGGCCCAGGATCCGCTCTTCCAGCGGCTCGATAACCTCGCCGCTTTCCACCAGAGAGGTCACGCGAATACCATCCAGAGTGCCGCAGTTATCGGCGGTGACAATGCAGTCCTGTGCCACATCGATAAGGCGACGGGTCAGGTATCCTGAGTTGGCTGTCTTAAGGGCGGTATCCGCCAGTCCCTTTCTGGCGCCGTGGGTGGAGATGAAGTACTCGAGGACCTTCAAGCCCTCTCGGAAATTGGCCCTTATTGGAGTCTCGATGATCTCCCCTGAAGGTTTTGCCATCAAACCACGCATTCCGGCCAACTGTCTGATCTGCTGAGCCGACCCTCGTGCTCCCGAGTCGGCCATCATATAGATGGAGTTAAAGGTGCCTTCACCCTCGGCGCCCTCCGTCTCCAGGTCCTCCATAACCTCAGAAGCAATGACCTCGGTGACGTCGGCCCAGATGTCTACGACCTTGTTGTAGCGCTCACCGTCGGTAATCAGCCCCTCGATGTACTGGTTCTGGACCTCCGCAACCTTTTTTTCCGCCAAGTCGAGGAGCTCGGCCTTTCGGCGCGGTATCTGCATATCATCGACGCAGATGGAAAGCCCGGATTGATTGGCATAGGAAAAACCAAGGGACTTCAGGTCGTCAAGGAGACGGATAGTCCTCTCGCTTCCCGCCATCCTGAAGGAGGACATGATGATCCCCCCCAGCTCTTTTTTCCTCAACAGCCGATTAATAGATTCAAATGGAACCTCTTCCGGCAAAACTTCCTTCAGCAAAACCCTGCCCACGGTGGTATCCACCATCTTCCCGTCAGCCCTGACCTTTATGATAGCCTGGAGGTCAACTGCATCCCTGTCGTAAGCCATTCGAACAGCGCTGAAACTGGGAAAGATCAGCCCCTCCCCCTTTGACTTCGGCCGTTCTTTGGTCATCCAGTAAATCCCTAAAACGATATCCTGGGTCGGGATGACAATGGGCCTCCCGTTGGCCGGCGAGAGAACATTGTTGGTAGCGAGCATCAAGGTCCGGGCTTCCATCTGGGCTTCCAGCCCCAGCGGCAGGTGGACTGCCATCTGGTCCCCGTCGAAGTCGGCGTTGAAAGCGGCACATACGAGTGGGTGAAGCTGGATTGCTTTCCCCTCGATGAGAACAGGTTCAAACGCCTGAATTCCCAGCCGGTGAAGGGTGGGAGCACGGTTCAGCATGACAGGATGGTCCTTGATAACCTCATCCAGCACGTCCCAAACCTCCGGTCGCTCCTTCTCCACCATCTTTTTCGCACTTTTTATGGTTGTTACATGGCCATACTCATCAAGTTTATGATAAATGAACGGTTTGAAGAGTTCGAGCGCCATTTTTTTCGGGATTCCACACTGGTTAAGGCGGAGGTCGGGGCCTATAACAATAACGCTTCGCCCCGAGTAATCGACACGTTTTCCAAGCAGGTTCTGTCGAAAACGGCCTTGCTTGCCCTTGAGCATGTCACTCAACGATTTTAACGGCCTCTTGTTGGACCCAACAATGGGCCGTCCCCTTCTGCCGTTGTCGAACAGGGCGTCAACCGCCTCCTGAAGCATCCTTTTTTCGTTTCTGACAATAATCTCCGGAGCCCTGAGCTCCATGAGCCTCTTGAGCCTGTTATTCCTGTTGATTACGCGCCGATACAGATCATTGAGGTCCGAGGTGGCGAATCGCCCACCATCCAACGGGACAAGGGGTCTTAACTCGGGGGGAAGTACAGGTAGAACGTCAAGGATCATCCATACAGGCTGGTTGGCGGATCCCCTGAACGACTCAACCGTGTGAAGACGTTTGACAATCTTCTTTCGCTTCGCCTCCGAATTGGTCTCCAGCATTTCCTCACGGAGTTCTACAGCCAGGAGATCCAGATCAATCCGTGAAAGGAGTTCCTTTACCGCTTCGGCCCCCATTCCCACAACGAATGTGTTCCCGAACTGTTCCTTAAGCTCACGGTATCGGTCCTCTGAAACCAGTTCCCGCTCCTTTAAGCCCGTCTCCTCACCTCCGGGATCGAGAACTATATATTCCTCAAAATACAGGACCCTTTCCAACTCACGCAAGGACATGTCCAGCATGAGACCTATACGGCTCGGGATCCCCTTCATCATCCAGATGTGTGCAACGGGGGAGGCCAGTTCAATATGGCCAAGCCGCTCCCGCCTGACTTTGGACTGAATTACCTCCACGCCGCACTTCTCACAGACGATCCCCCGGTGCTTCATCCTCTTGTACTTGCCGCAGTTGCACTCGTAGTCCTTGGTGGGCCCGAAGATCTTGGCACAGAAAAGACCATCCCTCTCGGGTTTGAAGGTCCTGTAGTTGATGGTCTCCGGTTTCTTCACCTCACCGTAGGACCAGGCGCGGATCTTTTCGGGAGAAGCCAGCTTAAGCCGAATGGAATTGAAATTGGCGGGATACTTCGGTCGGTCGAAGTATTCACTGTAAAAATCGCTTAAAGACATTCATCAACCTCCTGAAAGGAAGGAAAGAATTTATAGGTTAAACGTCCACGTCCTCAACCTCCAGCAGCTCCACATCCAGGCAGAAGCTCTGGAGTTCCTTAACAAGCACATTGAACGACTCGGGGAGGCCGGCATCCACGGTGTTGGTACCTTTGACGATGGCCTCGTACATCTTGGTCCTGCCTGCCACATCGTCGGACTTTACGGTGAGCATCTCCTGCAGGGTATGAGCGGCTCCGTATCCTTCGAGAGCCCAGACCTCCATCTCACCAAACCTCTGCCCGCCAAACTGGGCCTTTCCGCCCAGAGGCTGCTGTGTGACAAGCGAATACGGACCGATTGACCTGGCGTGGATCTTGTCATCAACCAGATGATGGAGCTTCAACATATAGATGATGCCCACCGTGACCTTTCGCTGAAAGGGAAGACCGGTCCTGCCGTCGTAAAGCCCGGCCTGGCCTCTGATCGGTAGCCCCCCCTTCGTAAGAAGGGCGCGGATATCACCCTCATCGGCCCCGTCGAAAACCGGAGAAGCCAGAAGTATCCCTTTTTTCATCTTCCGAATGACATCTCGAAGCTCGTCATCGTCCAACCCATCAATAAGGTTGAAGGCCCTTCCAGTGGACTCTGTGACAATTTCACTGGTATATATGGATTTTAAATATTGGCGAAGGGCGTTGGTCGCGGCTCCGGAATCGAGGAGTTTGTTGACCTGCTCACCAACCCCCTTTGCCGCCCAACCCAGCATTGTTTCCAGGATCTGTCCAACATTCATGCGGCTCGGAACCCCCAGAGGATTCAGGACCATTTCCACCGTCGTACCGTCCTCCATGTACGGCATATCCTCCACCGGAACGATTTTGGAAAGCACACCTTTGTTCCCGTGTCTACCGGCCATTTTATCCCCAACAGAAAGGTGCCGTTTGATTGCCAGATAGACCTTGACCATCTTGATTACACCGGGAGGCAATTCATCGCCCTTCCGCAGCTTTTCAATCTTCCCATCAAACAGGGAACGGATCATTTCCTCCTGGTTTTCAGCTCTTTGTCGGAGCGCAAGGAGCCTCTCCATGGCCTTGGAGTCCGACAGGGGGATATCGAACCACTTGACCCTCGGCAGCTCGTCAAGGAGCTTTCCAGTAGCCTTGCCGTCCTTTTTCCCAAGGACGGTCCCATCAGGCCCGGTCACCGCCGCGGCCAGTTTACGGTTGATGATAGTGGCCCGTACCTTTTCATACATGCTGTTGCGAACGAGCCTGATCTCATCGTCACGGTCCTTGATGTACCTGCCCACCTGATCGTCCTCGATTTCCTGGGCCCGGGCATCCTTATCCATTCCCCTTCTCGAGAAGACCTTTACATCAATGACAACACCCTCGACACCCGGAGGAACACGGAGAGATGTATCGCGGACATCGCCGGCCTTCTCTCCGAAAATCGCCCTGAGGAGCTTCTCCTCGGGTGTCAGCTGGGTCTCACCCTTGGGAGTCACCTTCCCCACGAGGATATCGCCCGAAGCAACCTCCGCGCCGATCCGTACGATGCCGGACCCGTCAAGATCCTTGAGGGCTTCCTCTCCTACGTTAGGAATATCCCGGGTTATTTCCTCTTTACCCAGCTTGGTGTCGCGGGCCATCACCTCGAATTCCTCGATGTGGATGGATGTGAATACATCTTCCTGAACAAGCTTTTCACTCACAAGGATAGAGTCTTCGAAATTGTAGCCACCCCAGGGCATGAAGGCGACCAGAATATTCTGCCCCAGGGCAAGATCACCGCCGTCCGTTCCAGGACCGTCCGCAATGACATCTCCCGACAGGACGTTTTGACCGGGCTCAACGATGGGGACCTGATTTATGCAGGTGTTCTGATTGGACCTCTTGAATTTGATCAGATGGTAAATATCCACGTTGGATGAGCCTTCAACGCCTTCCTTCTCTTCCTCGGACTCATCCACCTGAATCACAATGCGGTTTGCCTCGACACTCTCGACCTTGCCGCCCCTCTTTGCCACCACGACAGCGCCGGAATCCCTGGCGGCAATGGACTCCATCCCGGTTCCGACGAGCGGCGCGCTGGTCCGCAGGAGCGGCACGGCTTGTCTCTGCATGTTGGATCCCATCAGGGCGCGGTTGGCATCGTCGTTCTCGAGGAACGGGATGAGAGAAGCGGCGACCGATACAAGCTGTTTGGGTGATACGTCCATCAGATCGACATTATCCCGGCCGATCATGGTCGGCTCGCCGCTCTTGCGGGCGGACACCAACTCGCCGGCGAATCGACCCTCCTCATCCAGGACCGCGTTCGCCTGGGCGATTACGTACCTGTCCTCATCAAGGGCTGAAAGATAAACGATCTCCTTGGTGACCACCCCGTCCCTGATAATCCTGTAGGGAGTTTCTATGAACCCGAATTCGTTGATCTGGGCATACGTGCTAAGGCTCGAAATCAACCCGATATTGGGTCCTTCCGGTGTCTCGATGGGACAGATGCGACCGTAGTGGGTAGGGTGAACGTCACGAACCTCAAACCCGGCTCGTTCCCTCGTCAAACCACCTGGGCCCAGTGCCGAAAGCCGTCTCTTGTGGGTTATCTCCGACAAGGGGTTGGTCTGATCCATAAACTGGGAGAGCTGGCTGCTGCCGAAAAACTCCTTGACCACGGCGGAGACAGGCTTTGCATTGATGAGGTCATGGGGCATGACGGTTTCCATCTCCTGGATGCTCATTCTCTCCTTGATAGCCCTCTCCATGCGAACCAAACCTATCCTGAACTGGTTTTCCAAAAGTTCGCCGACACTCCTGACCCGGCGGTTCCCCAGGTGATCGATGTCATCCATCTGGGCATCCTTGGCACCACTTCTCAGCCTGATGAGGTACTGCATGATGGCGACGATGTCCTCGCTCATCAGGGTCCTCATCCCCAGCGGTGTATCCAGACCCAGTTTCTTGTTGAGCTTCAATCTTCCCACCCTGGAGAGATCGTATCGCTCATCGGAGAAGAAAAGGCGGTCGAAGTGGGTTTTTGCAGTCTCAAGAGTAGGTGGATCACCAGGCCTGAGTTTCCGATAGATCTCCAGCAACGCCTCGTTGCTGTCGGCGGCTTTATCGGCCGCCAGAGTTGCCCTGACGGACGCTTCATACCTGAGGTTGTCGATAAATATCGTCTCAATTTCCTCGACGCCGGCCTCTATGATCCGATCATAAACCTCCTGGGTGATCTCCTCGTTGCATTCGCCTATAATTTCCCCGGTGGCCGTGTCCACCACGGGGGATGCCAGATATTTCCCTACCACATCCTCCTCGGGGTCGACTTCATATTCAACGAGACCCGCCGCCTCGATCTTCTTTATGGTGGAGGCAAAAACTTTTCGCCCCCCCCTGACGAGGACATCGCCGCTGATCGGGTCCATGATCTCCCTGGACGCCTTCTGAAATTCCAGGGTCTCCTTCTGGTAGATCTTGAACGCTTTACCGTCCCTGAGGACAACCCGGTCGACAAGGTAGAACTGGCGGAGGATCTCCTCCGGACGAAATCCCAACGCCTTAAGAAGAATAGTGGCAGGGATCTTGCGCCGCCGGTCGATACGGACATTAACAAGTCCCTTTGCATCGTATTCGAAATCCAGCCACGATCCCCTGTAGGGAATAACCCTGGCGGAATATAGCGGCCTTCCGGCGAACATGCTTTTGCTCTTATCCAGTTCGTAAAACACCCCGGGCGACCTGTGAAGCTGGCTTACGATGACCCGCTCGGTTCCGTTGATGATGAAAGTGCCGTTTTGGGTCATGAGGGGAATCTCCCCCAGGTAAACCTCCTGCTCCTTGACCTCCCGGACCTTTTTTGTTTTGGTCTCCTCATCCACGTCAAGGTGGATAAGCCTGATCGTCACATTCAGGGGGGCGGCAAAAGTCATCCCTCGGTCCTGACACTCCTGGACATCGAATTTCGGTTCCCTGATGTCGTACTCGACGAAATCGAGGAGAGTCGTCCTGGAGTAATCCTCTATGGGGAATATCCCCTTGAACACAGCCTGAAGGCCGACTTCCTCCCGTTCAGTAGGTGGTACATTCATCTGGAGGAACTTCTCGTAGGATTCCTTCTGAACCTCAATCAGGTTGGGCATACTTATGATCGAGGGCAATCGTGAATAGTCTCTTCTCAGAGAAAACCTGGTCTGCGCGGCTTTTGCCATCACTTCACCTCATTGTAAAAGGCGTGTCAAACAAAGGGTTTAATGGAGGAACACCACACAGGGGGTGCTCCTCCGGAAATTCTCGTGGGTGGGGCTACTTTACCTCCACCTTGGCGCCGACTTCCTCGAGCTGTTTCCTGGCGTCTTCGGCCTCATCCTTGGAGACACCTTCCTTGACGGGCCCGGGGGCACCGTCAACCACGTCCTTGGCCTCCTTGAGTCCAAGCCCGGTGAGTGCCCTGACTACCTTGATAACCTTGATCTTCTCAGCTCCGATATCGGAGAGTATGACGTCAAATTCGGTTTTCTCCTCGGCCTCGGCGACGGCACCCGGGGCCGCGGCGGCTACCGCGACCGGGGCGGCTGCGCTCACGCCGAATTTTTCCTCCAATTCCTTGACGAATTCCGCCATTTCGAGAACGGTCATATTCTCAATAAATTTAACCACATCATCTTTTGTAACGTCAGCCATTTTACCTTTCCTCCCAAATACTATTGTGATTTTATATTAATCATTGATAGGGTCGTAAAAAGTCCATTCATGACTTTTTACTCCACGGAAAGCGAAAAATTTCATTTTCACTTTCTTTACAAATCAATGACTTGCAACGCAAGTTATTGATTTGGGCGCCCTTCAGTGGGCACGTTGATGACTTTTTGCGAAGTCATCAATTATTTAAGCCCTATCCCGGATATTCGCGATCAGGCGGCTTCCTTCCGGGTTCGAATAGCATCCATCACCCTGACAAAGCTGCCGGAAATCTCCGACAGGAGCCGAACAAAGCTTCCGGCAGGCGCCTGGAAAGTGGCCAGTGTTGTCGCCAACAATGTATCCCTGTCGGGAAGAGCAGCCAGTGTCTTGATCTCATTCAGGCTGATAACCTTTCCGGCGAGAATCCCCACCTTTAGTTCGAGGTTCTCGTGGTCCTCCATGAATTTAACGAGCGCCTCGGCAGGCCCCACCGGGTCGCCCGCGGTGAAAAGGATGCCCACCGGACCCACGAAATGTTCTTTGACTGATTCCAAAGGGGTTCCCTCGGCAGCACGAATGGACAGGGTATTTTTCACGACACGGAACCTGCCCTGAACCTCACGAAGCCGGGTGCGAAATTCTGATAAATCAGCAACCGTCAGACCGCGGTAATCCGCAAGGACGGCCATCTCCATTTCGCTGAAAAGGCTGTGCAGTTCCTCAACTTGTTTGTCTCGATCGGTACGAGCCAACTTCAACCTCCTTTCTTCTCATGGTCAGTTGACGTGAGTTTATCCACGCCGGTCCGGCAAAGACGTGATGAGACTTGAAGTGGCCCTCAGCTATCCAGGTAATCTTCATGGAATGCCTTGGATCCGCACCGTGCCTCGGCTGGGCGCCCGTGGGGCGTTTAATCGGCCATAGCCCTGAGTTTGTCATCTCATCGGACGAAGGCTGACCCTGCTGTCATTGAACATCCGGTGTGGCAATATTGATATCTGGTTCTGCCCCCTAACGAAGGGCGTTAACGGCCCAGACGGGATCGATCTTGACCCCTGGCCCCATCGTGGATGTCAGGGCAATACTCTTGAAATATCGGCCTTTACTGGCAGCCGGCTTCAGTTTCAGCAAGGTCCCCAGAAAGGCTTCAAGATTCTCCAGTAGCTGCTCGTTGGTGAAGCTCGCCTTGCCGATGGGAGAATGGACGATCCCGTTTTTCTCGGTTTTAAATTCAGTCTTTCCGGCCTTGATTTCCTCGATTGCCTTGACGAGGTCGAATGTCACCGTCCCAAGTTTCGGGTTGGGCATAAGCCCTCGCGGTCCCAGGGTTCTACCCAGTTTTCCCACGATCCCCATTAGGTCGGGTGTGGCGACGACCCGGTCGAATTCGAGCCAGCCGCCCTGTATTTTTTCGGCAAGATCATTGGAACCGACGTAATCAGCACCGGCGTCTCTTGCTTCCTTCTCCTTCTCACCCTTGGCAAAGACAATGACCCGCACTGTCTTTCCCAATCCCTGGGGAAGCACCGTCGCGCCCCTTACCATCTGATCGCTGCGCCGGGGATCCACCCCAAGCCGGACAGCACACTCTATGGTCTCATCGAACCTGGCTCCGGCGGTCTCCTTCACAAGGGAAACGGCGGTCTCAAAATCCACGGTCCTGTTCCTGTCGATCTTTTCGGCGGCCTGCAGATATCTCTTTCCAGCTTTCATCTCTCGATCATCTCCTGACAGTGTCGTAAAAAGTCCATGCGTGGCTTTTTACTCTACGGAAAGCGAAAAGTGTCATTTTCACTTTCCTCACAAATCTAAGGACTTGCAACGCAAGTCATTGATTTGGGCGCCCTTCAGTGGGCGCATTGATGACTTTTTGCGAAGTCATCATCTCCCAAAATCAGTAAATAGACCTCGGTGACCAGGTCTCAGGGAGCAGGCCCCGGTACCCGGCGCCTGGTTTTTAATCTTCAACCACGATCCCCATACTTCGGGCGGTACCCTCGACCATCCTGGCGGCATTCTCGAGGTCGTAGGCGTTCAGGTCCTCAAGCTTGGTTCTGGCGATCTCCTCGACCTGGGCCTTTGTCACCTTCCCCACCTTGACCCGGTTTGGTTCCCCGGAGCCCTTTTCAAGGCCCGCCGCCTTCTTGAGAAGAACGGCCGCAGGGGGGGTTTTTGTAATGAAGCTGAAGGACCGATCAGCGTAAACCGTTATCACCACGGGAATAATCATACCGCCCTGGTCCTGGGTTTTGGAATTAAAGGCCTTGCAGAACTCCATAATATTAACCCCATGCTGGCCCAGCGCCGGGCCGACAGGAGGTGACGGATTGGCCTGTCCGGCCGGTATCTGAAGTTTAATGAACCCAATGACTTTCTTGGCCATTTGCCGTTTCCTTCCTACAGGTTGACAGGGTCGTAAAAAGGCCATCCATGACTTTTTGCGAAGTCATCAAAGGTTGAATTTATCCGACTTCCATGGACCGGCGGCGGACCCGATGCACCAACCGGTGGATGTCAGTTCTTCTCTACCTGGAGAAACTCCAGTTCAACGGAAGTCGCCCTGCCGAAGATAGTGACGAGCACCTTGAGTTTCCCTTTTTCCTCATTGACTTCCTTGACGATGCCGTTGAAATTTGTGAACGGGCCGTCTACGACCCGCACGCTTTCACCGGCTGAAAAGATCACCTTGGGGGTAGGCCGCTCGGCGCCCTCCACAATCTGTTTCTGAATCTTGATGACCTCGTCACCTGAAAGAGGGGCCGGATTGGAACCTCCCACGAAACCGGTGACCTTGGGAAGGCTGTTGACGAGATGCCACGTTTCGTCGGTAAGCTCCATCTCTACGATTATGTAACCGGGAAAGAACTTCCGGGTGGAGATCTTTTTCTTCCCTTTCTTGAGTTCAACAACCTCCTCGGAGGGGATCATGATGTGTCCGAGCCAATCATCCCTTTCATGTTCATGAAACTTCCGGGCGAGGGCCTCCTTTACCTGGTTCTCATAGCCGGTATGTGTATGAACGACGTACCAGTCCATTTTGGATTCTTCCACTAGCATCTCCTGATTTCCTACCCGAGGATATACCTTATCAAATGGCTGAGTAGAATATCGACGAAACCAAGGTAAAATGCGGAAATCATAACCACGACCAGGACAACACCTGTGGACGACACGGTGTCCTGTCTCGAGGGCCAAGTGACCTTCTTAAGTTCGACTTTAACCTCACCGAGAAACGTCTTTACCTTCTTCCACATGGGAGTCAACCTCGTTTTCTAAAAAACACAACAACACCCCTGTCGCGGGGAGGAAAGCTGGCAGGCCAGGAGGGATTCGAACCCCCAACACCCGGTTTTGGAGACCGGTGCTCTAACCGTTAGAGCTACTGGCCTATCCCGTTGCCCGTAACACTGACGGGTTACTTCGTCTCCTTATGGACCCTGTGTCCCTGACAGAAACGGCAGTATTTCTTAAGCTCCACCCGCCCGGTGGTATTTCTCTTGTTTTTGGTTGTCGTATAGTTGCGATTTTTGCATTCCATGCACTCAAGCGTTACGATCACACGCATATCAGTGAACCTTTGTCCTTAAGTAATTACTGCGGGTTTATTCAACAATTTCGCTGACCACTCCGGCGCCCACGGTACGGCCGCCCTCGCGAATGGCAAAGCGAAGTTCCTTCTCCATGGCTATGGGGGTAA
>JAADHJ010000005.1 GCA_013151915.1 Deltaproteobacteria bacterium | reverse complement strand
GGGGGTAGGCACTCCCATGTCCGACACGATCGACGGGTTCTTGGAGGAGTGTTCCTCCTGCGGCCAGTGCATATCCGCCTGCCCATTTTTAGACAGGTACGGGACTCCTGACGAGATCATCGCCAACCAACCGGACCTTGTGTTCCTGTGCACCAACTGCACCGGGTGCGATAACCGGTGTCCTTTGGCCCTTAATCCATCCGAAGCCCTGTTCAGAACGAAGGAAAGGTTAATCGCGGAAGGCTCCGTTTCCGGGAAGGCCGCCTCTGCCCTGAGATCCGCCCGATCATTCGCTGAGCGGGGACACAAGGCTCCCTTCGTCCACTATTCCCAAACCGGAACGGTCTTCTGGCCCGGCTGTTCCCTTGCGGGTACCAGCCCGGAGACGGTCAGGGCCACCGCCTCACTGCTGGAGACGGTCCTGGAAACGAAGGTCGGACTCGCCCTGGACTGCTGTTTCGATCCCCTCTACCAAATGGGGGACACCCGGTCCACGATGGAGGCGTCAAACCGCATAAAGGGAAGGATGCAGAAGGCCGGGATCAACAGGGTGATCGTCGGTTGCATGAACTGCAGAAAGGTTTTTCGCGAATACCTGCCGGAATTGGACATACGGTACGTCCTTGAGGTCCTGCCGGAGGACATCATGGACAGCACCCCCCACGGGGACGTGTTCCTCCACCACCCCTGTCCATTCTATCGCTTGGGGGGCGTCAAGGAAAAAACCGAAGGGATGCTCCGCAATGCGGCCGAGGCGGTGGACGTCCAGGGATCTCCAGCCTGCTGTGGATTGGGCGGGAACCTGGGTCAGCAGTCGCCGGAGCTTGCCGGCAAATTCGCCGAGAGGGTGACCATGGAGGCCCAAGGCGCAGCCATCGTCACATCGTGCATGGGATGTGTAGGCACCTTCCTGAAGGAAGGGAAAGAGACGTACCACATACTGGACCTGATCACAGGGACGAAACCGAAGGACAGACCAGTCTCATCGGTAAAAAAATGGGCGAACCGTCTAAAACTGGCTCTAAGCCGGTAATGCCAACGTTCAAGGTTCAACGTTCAAGGTTCAATGTTCAAGGTTCAACGTTCAAGGTCTAATGGGTTAACCCCACCCGTTCAATACTGACAACCTCGTAAAAAGTCTCTTCAAGCTGTTCCTTAACCCAAAGACTGAATCCTTCCTCCGTTGACTCCGTGATTCGCTCTTCGCAAGTCCATTTAGTGTTAATACAATGAGGTACGCATTATTGTGATGAACCTCAATCCTCAAAGGATGGGCGAAAAGAGCCGCGCGACCCGGACCGCAACCCTGAACCAGAGGGGCCGCTGTTCGTACTCGGCGATGTCGGCCTTCCGGCAATGGGAGAAATCCTCCTCCAGCATGGCCGCGACCTCGGAGGCGAAGTTGGTGTCGGCAAAAACCAAGGTGATTTCAAAGTTGAGCCGAAGGGACCGGTTGTCAAGATTTGCGGTCCCGACGGCCGCCAGTTCGTCGTCCACAAGCAGGACCTTCTGGTGGAGGAACCCATCCTGGTACCGGAAAATCTTCAGACAATCACAGACCGTCTCCTCCAGAAAGGAAAATGCCGCCAGGTACGCCATTATGTGGTCGACTTTCTCAGGAATCATGATACGGACGTCCACCCCGCGCAATGCGGCAAGCCGCAGTGCGCTGAGGACGGCCTCATCAGGGACGAAATAGGGGCTGGTGATCCAGATCCGGTTCCGGGCCATGTTGATGACCTGGACGAAGAAAAGGCTGCAGGTCTCCATATCGTCTGCCGGGCCGCTTCCAAGAACGAGCACCCTTTTTTTACCCTCCCCGACCATGCCGGGCACCCAGTTCAGTTCGGGAACATCGAGGGACGCCCAGTACCAGTCCTCCAGGAAGGAGAGTTGGATTCCCAGGACCGAAGGTCCGCTCACCTTCACGTGGGTATCGCGCCAGGGGCTTAATTTGGGATCGCCGCCCAGGTATTCATCCCCAATGTTGTGCCCACCCACGTAGGCCTCGAGGCCGTCTACGACCACTATCTTCCGATGGTTGCGGAAGTTTATCTGGAAACGGTTGGCTCGCCCTCTGGTCGTTCTGAAGGGCTTCATGGACCCGCCCGCCGCATTCAGCTCATCCACATAGGAAGACGGCAGAGAGTGGCTCCCGACTTCGTCGTAAAGAAAATAGACCTTGACGCCCTCAGTTGCCTTCTGGATGAGGCGTTCCTTCAATTCCCTCCCCAAGCGGTCGTCGTGAACGATGAAAAACTGGAAGAGAATATAATCTCTCGCCCTTTCGATGGCGTCGAAAATGGCATCGAAGGTCGCCCGACCGTTGATGAGAAGCTTGGCCTCATTGTGACGTGTGAATGGCATCTTCGCCAGAAGCTGAAGGGCCTCAAGGGAGGCCTCGGACCCCCCAAAGGGGACAACGATTTCGGGAGAATGAGCGTTCGCCACTTCCTGGGCAATACACCGGATGGGGATATTCTCGTCGCGCAGGGCATCCACGTAGCCCTGAAACCGGTCGCGGCCAAGGACGGCGTAAAGAGGGAGGGTAATGTAAGGAAATGTGACCAGCGCGATGGCCCAGGCGACAGCCGCCTGGGAAGTACGAACATTCATGACCGCATGGCCGGCGGCGATAATCCCGATCCCATGCAGAATTGCGGCGGCAAACCAGATAAAAACGACAAAATGCCCGTAAATAACAGACATCAGTCGGGCAGGACCACAACCGTGCGGCCCTTCAAACGCCCCGCTAAGATGTCCCGGATCTTTTCTTCCAGACCCTCAAGAGCACATTCGTCCACCATCCCCCCGAGGCCGACCGGCTTCCAGGGGCCTGCCAGCTTTTCCCAAACCCGAACCCTTTGTTCCATGGGGCACTGGACAGAGTCCACTCCCATGAGGCTGACTCCCCTCAGGATAAACGGAAAGACGTTCATTGGCAGGTCGGACGATCCGGTGAGGCCGCAGCACGATGCCACCCCGCCGTAGCGAACGGCTTTGATGGCAGAGGCGAGCATCTCGCCGCCAACGACGTCCACCACGCCCGCCCATCGTTCCCGGAACATGGGTCTGGACGCATCACTTGTTACATCCTCCCTTCCAATAACCTCCGAAGCGCCGAGGAGTTTAAGGTATTCGGCTTCTGCGGATTTGCCCGTTGCGGCTACCACCCGGTAACCTGCGCTGTTGAGGATAGACACGGCTACACTTCCCACCCCGCCTGTGGCCCCGGTGACCAGGACCTCCCCATCCCCGGGTTTGACCCCGCCGTTAACGAGCTTCAGGACACAAAGGGCCGCGGTAAAACCGGCTGTCCCGAGGGACATGCTCTCTTTAAGGGAAAGTCCGACCGGAAGGCTCAAAGCCCAGGAGGAGGGAATCCGTATGTACTGGCCGAAACCTCCGTCCGTGTTCATCCCCAGGTCGTAGCCGGTTACGATCACCTTTTCACCCGCTTTAAACACGCTGGAGGCGCACCGCACGACCTCTCCTGCCGCGTCGATACCTGGAGTATGGGGAAACTTTCGCGTCACCCCGCGGTTTCCAGTGGCGGACAGAGCATCTTTATAGTTGAGCGAAGAGTAGCGGACCCTTATGAGGAGGTCCCCTTCAGGGAGATCATCAATGGACCTGGCGGTAATTTTCCTGGAAAAGACGCCCTTTTCCTGTTCCTCCACAACCATACAGGTATAGGTCTTGTGCGCCATTCTTTCACCTCCTTGAGTGTCAGGTTCAATGGAGCATACTACCCTTTTTACGGTAAACCCAACGGCCACCGCTGTTTCAGGTTACCAGATTGTTGAACAAAATGCTAAAATATCAATAATAACCGGTCGGGAATCTTCGTCCTGCGGACTACTACAGTTTACCACGCCATAGCTGACTTGTGAGGGCATAGCCTCTGGCGATGCCCCAAGCGCCGGCGGGCGGCAAACATTTGAAGTTTGACGTTGAACGTTGAACGTTGAACATTGAACGTTGAACATTGAACGTTGAACATTGAACGTCGGTCATTATACAGGCTTTACGTCCCCACGGCCGACCTTGCTCAGAGCCAGGACATTCCCGATCAGGATCAGAGTGACTCCTGCGAAGGCCTGGGGAGTCCAATTGTAACCCTCGAATACTGTGGACATGCCGAGGGCCACGAGGGGGAAAAGGAGTGTGGCATAGGCTGCGCGGTCTGCCCCGATCCTTCCAACCAAAGACAGGTAGAACCCGAAAGCAACGATTGACCCGAAGATGGTCAGGTACAGGAGGGAAACCACGTACGGGCCGGTCACTTCGAAATCAAAGGACTTGCCGGTAACAAGGGCGGCAGCGACCATGGCAAGGGCTCCGTAGGACATCCCCCACGCGTTGGTCTGTACCACCGGCAGGCCGCTTTTCTGGTTGCGCGCCGATGTGATATTGCCCAAGGATGCCGAGCAGGTCGCGGCGATGCTTAACCCCAGCCCGAAAACGGCCCTGTCCGAAAGGCTGAAGGACGAAAGTTCGGGCCAGAATACCAATCCAATCCCGGCGAGCCCGAATAGAGCGCCGACAAGCACCTGAGGACGAACGGGCGACCCGATCAAGAGGGCCCCGTTAAAGATATTCAGGATGACCATGGTGGAAAATACCACTGCGACGATGCCGCTGGTCAAAGTCACCTCGGCAACGTAGAACATCCAGTAGTTCAGGGCGAACAGCAATACCCCCTGAAGCGCCATGAAGAGGTGCTCACCTGCCGTGAATCTCATCTTCAGACGGGCAACACGACAGTAGACCTGAAGCATGGCGGCCGCCAGGGTGAACCTGTAAATGATGGACACCAAGGGGTCCACCGTGCCCAGCTGAAACTTTATGGCAAGCCAGGTTGTCCCCCAGATGATAACGGTCCCGGCATAGTACAGTAGGTTCACACCCATCCCTGATAGGGTCGTAAAAAGTCCATGAATGGCTTTTTACTCCACGGAAAGCGAAGCAAGCCGTTCTTTGCCCATGCGAACGAGGATCTTGTGCTTGACGGCAGCCTCAACAACCCCTTCTCCTTCCTCCACCAGGGGCACCGCGTTTTCATCCAGTCTGCGGCCGTCCATCTCGATCCAGGAAACACCTTTCTGGACCCCGTCGGGGTTCTGGACGGTTATTTCGTAAATAGCATTTCCACGCCGGTACCTCACCAAAAATGTGTCCCATGATCCCGGTATTACCGGATCCACCGTCAGTAGCCCTCCCCTGATCCTGATCCCGAGAACATCTTCGAGCCAGACACGGTACATCCAGCCGGCTGCCCCTGTGTACCACGTCCAACCCCCCTGTCCCACGTGTTCGGGAAGACGGTAGATATCGGCCGCGACTACATAGGGCTCGGTTCTGTAGCGTTCCGTTTTCTCCGGGTCACCGGCGTGTTCTATGGGATTTAGCATGGTAAGGAGATCGACAGCCCGGTCACCCTCGCCCAATCCGGCGAGGGCTTTGGCCAGCCACATCGCCCCGTGGGAGTACTGTCCACCGTTCTCGCGAACGCCCGGCGGATACCCCATTATATACCCGGGATCTTTTCGTGATCTGTCGAAAGGCGGCGTCAAAAGAAGCGCCAGCCCCTCATCCTTGCGAACCAGCTCCTCAAAGGCCGATTCCACTGCCTGCCGGGCTCTTTCGTGATCGGCGCCACCGCTGATAACAGCCCATGACTGGGGGATCGAGTCGATTCGGTCCTCGTCGTTTTGGGCCGATCCAAGAGGGGTCCCGTCATCAAAATAGGCACGCCGGTACCATCGACCGTCCCACGACGATTCCTCAACGGCCGCAGCGATATCCCCGGCCCTCTTCCGGAAGGTCTCCGCATCTTCCTGCCGTCCGCGATCCTGTGCAAGCCCCGAAAACCCCCGCAAAACATCCACCAGGAACCAGGCCAGCCATACGCTTTCACCCTTGCCACCGATTCCAACCCGGTTCATCCCGTCGTTCCAGTCGCCCGAACCGATCAGGGGCAGGCCATGCGGCCCGGAGGTCGTGCCCCGCTCAATGGCCTTCATGCAATGATCGTAAAGCGTCGCCTTGCTTGCGGTGTCCGTCGGGACCATGAATGCCTCATGCACGTCCTCATCGAGGGGCTCCCCCCATAGGAACGGGACCATTTCGTCCAATATCCCGGTATCCCCGGTATGACGCACGTACCGGACGACCGCGTAGGGCAGCCACAACAGGTCATCCGAACACCTGGACCGGATGCCGGCTCCGGTTGGGGGATGCCACCAGTGCTGAACGTCTCCCTCTGAGAACTGCCGGCCGGCCGAGGTGAGGATATGCGAACGCGCAATGGCGGGGTCGGCGTAAAGCAACGCCAACACATCCTGAAGCTGATCCCTGTACCCGAAAGCTCCTCCGGACTGATAGAAACCCGACCGTGCCCAGATCCTGCAACTCAAAGACTGATAAAGCAGCCACCTGTTCATCATCAAGTCGACGGATTCCACCGGGGTTCGGATCTCCACCCTTCCGAGAAGCCTGTCCCACCACTGGATGGTGGCCTTCAGGGATTCCTGGACGATCACGCTGTGACGGTACTTCTGGGCAAGCTGTCTTGCTTCATCCCGGGAGGCGGCCTGTCCAAGAAGACAGATGACCTCCGCCCTATCCCCGGGAGGAATTGTCAGCATCGTCTGGATGGCGGAACATGGGTCCAGTCCCGCCCCGGTCTTCCCCGAGAGGCTCACACGTCTCATTGCATCGGGATTGGAAGGGCTCCCGTTACGGCCCAGAAATTCCGTTCGATCGGTAGTACAACTGTCGGGATGGGGGCTGACGGAGGCAAAGGCCACCCGATTTCCATAATCGGGGTTGTATCTGTTAGTAACCATCATCGTCCGCGCCGGATTGTCCCAACTGGTGTTAACGTGCATCTGGCTGCTCTCGCAGTCCTCGCCCAACACCCACTCAAGGTAGAAAGTTACCGACAGGTTCCTGGTATCCGGTGTGTCGTTTTTCAACCGGAGCCACTGAATACGGATGGGATCACCACCCCCATCGTCCAGAGGCACGAAGGTGGTGAGTTCCTGTTCAATTCCATGGCTGTTATGCTCGAAAACCGTATATCCGGTACCGTGGCGAACCCGGTAGCCCTCCACCTCCCGGATGGGCTGCATGGTGGGGGTCCAGAAGCGACCGCTATCCTCATCCCGGATGTAGACGGCATCCGAGGGCGGGTCCGAAACGGGATCGTTGGACCAGGCCGTCAGCCGATTTCGCTGGCTGTTGCCGTACCACGAAAAACCGGCCCCGGATTCACTGACAAGGGTTCCAAAGGACGGGTTTGCGATGATGTTGACCCAAGGCGCCGGGGTCTGCTCACCCGACTGGAGGTTAATAACGTATTCCCTGCCGTCGGCGGAGAACCCACCCAGTCCGTTGGAAAGTTTCAGATCCATGTGCCGTAAAGGCGCGGACGGTTCCTCCCTTGGAGGTCTTTTCGGAAGGTATTTTACAGGAAGCTGATGACGCATGGGAGGCGCGCCCAGCTGCTGGGAGAGAGGTCCCCGAGCCGCCACCAGAGCAACGTTGGCCGCGGAAAGCAGGAGGGTGAGGCTTTCCTCCGGGATCTGGTCGGCGTTCCTGAGAAACACACCGCCGGGCTGGTCGGTTCCAGTGTACATCGTGTGTCCGTTAATCAGCCGGATCAGCTGGCTTTGCAGCGGCTGGTCATATCCGGAAGCCTCCTCATTGAGAATCAAAAGGTCGGCCATAAAACCGTGCCTTCGCCAATAGGTATGGGCCTGGAGTAACTGGGTCACCAGATTAATGTCTCTGGCGTCAGCCAGGGTGACGGCCAAAATCGGCAGGTCCCCCGAAATGCCGTAGGCCCACAATCCCGACTGTCCGAGGACATTCTGTTTCAGACGTTCTTCGGGAGACCGCATTTTCCTGCTGGGGTAGAGCATATAACTGGCAAGGTGCTGGAAACGACGGGCCTCTTCCGGCTGGATACGAAGGTGCCGGAGTTCGAGTTGGGCCTGTCTCCAGGTACGTTCAAGGGCACGGTGAACCACCTGGGGATCGCTGTATTTCTCAAGCATGGCGAGAAGGGAATCCCTGGCCTCGGAGGCGCCCAATATGATGGAGAAAGAGACTGTCTGCCCGGCCCTGAGTCTGACCCGGCGTCTCAGGCTGAAAATGGGGTCAAGGACCATTCCCGTTGACCCGGAGAGGGAATTTCGTAAAGCCGCCGGGTTGGCCGGCGACCGGCCCCGGCCAATAAAGCGGAGGCGGTCGGTTTCCATCTGCCATGGTTCTGTTGAGGAATGATCGAATGTGATCATATGCCCCGCCCATACCGGTTCGTCCCCGGGATCCCTACGCCTTCTCCCCGCAACGAGGGCATTTAATGCTTCCACCGCCTCCGTGAAGACGAACATCTTCTGAAACGCCGGATGAATCCTGTCTGACCGGTGGGGCGCCAGTGCGAGTTCCACATAGCTCGTTATCTCCAGCATCCTCGGGCGGCCGGATCGATTGACGAGGGTCACATGCCGGATCTCTACATCGTCCTCCGGGGAGACGATGATGTGGCTCTCGGTTTCTATCCCTCCGTCGGAGCGTCTTATCTCCGCATGATCAAGGGTAAACCCGACGACGTAGTTGTCCATTTTGCCGCCAACGGGCTGATAGCCGTTACTCCAGACCCTGTCTGTCTCCAGGTCACGGATGTAGCAGAAGGTACCCCATGAGTCACGTGTCGTGTCGGCACGCCAACGGGTGATATCAAGTCCACGCCAGCGGCTGTACCCGCCGCCGGCGTTGGTGACCATCAGTGAATAGTTACCGTTGGATATTATCTGGGTCTTGGGTAATGCCGTATGCGGGGTCCCAAACTTGCTCTCGGCGGGGACGACCTCCGCGGGCATGACGCTAGAGGAAGCCTGCTCCCGGGTCCGGACATGGAAGAGAGAAGGCTTCGGGGGAATCCTCTCATAGAGCAGGGGTTCCAAAGCCTTCACACGCACATCCGAATGGAAACGCCTCTGCATGACCTGATCGTTGAGGGCATTGTCGATAGCCAGAAATCCCATGGCCTGATGGTGGGCCATGTATGTTCTCACGACCACCCCTTTGTCGCCCTGCCGTTTTTTCCGGCGGGAAAAATCGATGGACTCGAAAAAACCGAATCTTCCGTAAAGTCCCATCCCGTCCAGCCGGTTCAGATTCCCCAGGGATTCAGCAGGTTTAAGGGATAGGGCCAACATGGTCGCGTAGGGGGCGACAACCAGATCCTCATCCAGACCACGTTTGAGACCAAGCCCGGGGACCCCGAAGGCCCGGTACTGATAGATCCTGGAGGCATCCAGGTCGGCATATGCGGCTTCAGAAACCCCCCACGGCACACCACGTTGTCTGCCGTAGGCTATCTGAACCTCCACTGCTTCCCGGCATGCCATATCAAGCAGGGAGTTCTCGTAATTTTTTTGAAACAGAAGGGGCATGAGGTACTCGAACATTGTCCCGCTCCAGCTGAGCAGGACCCGTTGCCGGCCCACTGCGCCGAAGGGCCGTGACAGCGCCATCCAGTGTTCAATGGGCACGTCACCTCTGGCTACTGCGATAAAGCTGGTCAATCGCGCCTCGCTGGCGAGGAGATCATAGAAGGAGTTGTCCAGACGCTGGTCGTTGATATTGAAACCAACGTGGAAGATCCTTCGTTTTTCATGGTAGAGGAATTTCAGGTTTATTCCGTCGGCAAGCTCATGATCCGTCCCAATAAGGTCTTCGACACCTTCCATGGTTTCCCAAGCGGCCCAGACAGCAGGGGCCATCAATTCGGCAAACCATGCCGGATTACGGGGGGTGGATCTGTCATTTTCCGCCGCGAGCTGACGAAGTGAGGGCGCCAGCTGCAATAGTTTCCAATCCTTACGCTCCCCGCCGATAAGGGCGTCGATCTCCTCTGGAGACTTTTCGAAAAGCGCCTCGGCCCATTTGAGGTACCTGTCGATTATCTGATTCCATTCCGCTATCTGGCTCTCCACCCGTGCAGCCCAGTAAGCAGCCTCCTCAACCGGATTCCAATCCTCATCATCTATCATGCGCGGCGCCATTACCGGATACTGGTCAACCTCAGCTCTAAGACCGAGAACCATCTTCCCGGCGGGGCCGGCGATCTCCCTGATCCTCCTGATCATCCCCTCCAGTTTTTCAGGCGCCTCCCCCGAAAGATCCATAAGCTCAGCAATGGTCTTCCTGAACTTCGCCGTGAGGCCCGCATCTCCCAGAGCATCGTTGAGAATCAGCACGGTATCGTAAATGCCCTGGAATACTCTGGGCCCGATAATCGGCTCATCCATCAAATCATTGAGACCGAACTCAAGCGTCCAGAGACTGCCTATGAAATTTCCGCTATCCACGGTGGAAACGTAACCGGGCTTCAGCGGCTTGAGGGTAGCCACGTCATACCAGTTCAAAAGATGCCCCTCGTACCGCTTCAGCTGTTTTAAGGTGGAATGGGTATTACGCAGGCGTCGTAAAACGTCATCAGGGGTTATAAAACCGAAATCGCCGGCACCGAGCACCGTGAGCAGATAAAGCCCGATATTCGTTGGGCTGGTCCTCGGAGCGATCTCGTCCACGTGTGATATCTGATAGTTGTCCGGGGGAAGCCAGTGGGTCCCGGTTCCTACAAAGTCATCGAACATCCTCCAGGTCTTTCTGGCGATTTTCCTGAGAACCATGGTCTCCCGGCGGGAAAAGTCCCTTTGCTTCCTTGAATCCGCTATGTCCATTCGCCATATGACAATCGGGCTCACCAGCCACAGCACCAGGAAGGGGGAGGCTGGAAAGAGACTTAAAGGTTCCTTCGCCCAGACTGCCGCTACCGTCAGAAGGGCAAGGAAGATATTCCACAACAGCTGGAAAAAGAATTCGTGCATATGCTTTTTTGCTTTTGCCTTGGCCATCTGGGCGGGGGTCCAACGGAGGAGACCTTTGTGGCTGACAAACCGGCGGTAGAGGACCCTTATGATCGCGTCCGCCGCAAGACCGGCCTGATGGATCATGATGGCGATCTCGGCCAGGGAGCGGTTCAGGTCGTGCCGAAAGGATTGAAGAACATTTTTCCTGACCTCGCGGCCGGAGGTAAACCATGTCGACAGATTTGCCATGAGAGCGGACATGTACAGCAAGCCGGTAAAACCACTGCAGAAAAACCCGATAGCCGGAGAAATAAGCCAGGCGACCAGCAGGAACGGCACGGTAGCAACGGGCAAAAGGCTTCGGCGAAGATTGTCGAAGATCTTCCACCTCGCCAGAACCGACAGCGGATTCTTTTCCCGCGTACCGTCCCTGCCCGGAACTTTTGAAAGACACCATTCCGCAATCTGCCAGTCACCCCGTATCCATCGGTGTGTCCTGATGCAGTAGGAATGATAGTCGGCCGGGAACTCGTCGAACAGCTCGATATCGGTGGCCAGCCCCACCCGGGCGTAGGCCCCTTCCACCAGGTCATGGCTGAGGAGGCGTCCATCCGGGAACCTGCCCCCAAGGACATGTTGGAAGACCTTGGGATCGTATATCCCCTTCCCCAGGTATGACCCCTCCCCGGTCAGATCCTGGTAGACATCGGAAACGGCCGTGGTGTAGGGATCCGTGCCTACCGGGTTATTGAACAGCCTGCTGAACAAGGTGGCCGTCGCGCTGGGCAGGGAGGTACTTACCCGCGGCTGGATTACGGCATACCCGGACCGTACGACCCTCCTTATCGGATCGATGGCGGGTCTGTTCAGTGGATGGGCCATTGTCGCGATGAGCCGGGCAGCGCTTCCCTGGGGCAGCTGTGTATCGCTGTCCAAAGTTATGACATAACGGACATCGGCGAGGCGTTCCGCATCCCCCACGCTAACAATCTGTTGCCCGTTTCGTGAGGGTTCGCCGCAAAGAAGACGGTTCAGGTCCTCGAGCTTGCCCCTCTTTCTCTCCCATCCCATATAACGGCCCTCCGATTCGGCCCACTCTCTTTCCCGATGAAAAAGGTAGAACCTGTTAGGACCGTACTTGGTATTCAGTCTTTCAATCCCCTCCCTGGCAAACCGGAAAAGCTCCTCATCATCCTCACGGTGCGGCTCCAGGTGATCCACATAATCGGTAAACAACCCGAAAACCAGATTGGGATCGGGGTTGGCTTTGTAACGAATCTCGAGGCTCTCCAGATCCGACTTGGCGCTGTCCCGGTCGGCGAGTATAACAGGAACGACAATAAGGGTCCGAAACTCGTCGGGGATCCCCCGTTTTTGAAAAAACATTTTCGGCAGTTTCCTCGGCGGCAGAAAGCGTGTAGCCAGGTAGTTAACCACCTGAACACCCAGCTGGCTGGCGGGAATGAGGGAAAGGAGAACAAGGATTGCGAGAATAAGGGGTTTTGAGCCGGCGGATAATCCCAACCCCAGAATCGTTCCCGCGATCGCCAGGGTGGCGGCCCCGACGGTAGTGAGGTAAAGAGGAGTGTGGTGTCTGTAGACCCACTGGAGAATCCTGTTTCGCCGGTTATCCCTGCATTCCAGTCTCTTGAGGAACTCGCCTCTTCCGTCTCCGACCAGGTATCGACCCACGTGCGACGCCGATGCGTCGGATGGCCCCCGAGAACCTTCAAGGGCCATTTCTATGGCCTGCTGTGCAACCTCTTTTTCATCGTGCTCTCCGCACCTCGAAATCTCCTCCACAGCTTTCCGGTAGCTGTCCCTGGTGTAAAAATCCATGGAAGAATATATCCCCATGGGATCGTCACGAAGGATCGCCTCCACGGGACTCAGTTCCTCGAAAATCTCCCGCCAGTCGAATTGTTTGAGCCAACGAAGGCTCGTCATCCCATTGGCGATGGAGATCTCATCCGAGGTCTGGAGGGCCCTCTCCTCACTGGTAATACTCTCCAGTGGTGATCCCACTTTCCTCTCCAGCCAGCTTCTCACCGGGTTAAGGATGGATTCCTCGTCGTAAATGTGATCTATGATCTGGAGGGCAAAATTTACGCTGGGCTCGGGAAACTCCCAGGTCAGTTTGGACAGGATATTGAATAGTTGATCTGGATCATTGCGGACAGCCACGGCAAGCCTGTTGGCCCAGAAATCCGCGCTCTCGCTCTCCATCAGCCAGACATCCACCCTCTCGAACAGTCGGCAAAGGCTGTCCACGATGGCGATCCGGAGCATGATTGGGAGGGCCCACAGCTCGCCGGTTGAGAGGGGGACGACGGATTGGTAGGCATCCAGGAAATCGCGAATATTGTGGGGGTCCAGTTGGCCGTCGGTGTGAAGAACAAGCTCAGCGGCAATACCGTAAACCCGAGGATTCCCTCTGTGGGAACCCTCGGTCAGGACAGGAAGCTCATGATAAAAACTTTTTGACAGGTTCTCCCGCACATCCGTGATATGCCCCTGAACAATAAAAAAATTGTCCAGGATCCACTCCGCCGCCGTTGAGATGTTCTGTTCCAGCCGGGAGGCTTCGGCGAGAGCCTGGCGGATTTCCCGGATTATCCTCTCGCAGATGTTGAGGTGATCGAGAAGCGGCTCCCCCCTTCCTGAAGCGGGCTCGGTCAAATGGTTTTTGGCAAGATCCCTTGCATGCTCCTCGATCCTTGCGGTGGACAGAAACTCGCCCCTGTCTCTCTCGCCGATCGGCAGATAAAGTTTCCGCTTGGGATGAAAGGCAAATATGGTGGGTTGGTCTCTGCTGAGCCGCCGGAGCAACGCAATGGCCCGTCCCATGGATCTGGGGGAGGCCTGGACAATGATCACCGTTTCTTCGGCGACGAGCCGGCGTGAATATCGCCAGAGGAGCTCCCGATCCACTGTTATCCCGAGAAAACGGACAACGGTACGGCAGAGAAAAACCCCCAGTATCCCGGAAAAGACCAGGGCAAGGGATATGAAGAACAGGACCTGCGTAAGAGAAAAACCCAAAACAACCGAAAAAACATAGGCCAGAGCGGGAATCGCGATACCGATAAACATACCCGCGGACAGCGCATGAAAAGGGGAAACGTCCTCAAAGGAGATATCACCCGCGGACGATCTCCGAATGAGCGCGGAACGCCGGAAGTGATGTTTCCTCAGTTGTTTCAAGGCTTCCCTGGCACCCTCTTCCGAGGGGTAGAAGCCCAGAAGGGACCCTGAATCTCTCATGATGCCACCTTTTTTCTGCGGATCTTTACATTTTGGTTCATCCGGTTAATGCGTACCTTATATTATTATTTTGCTGTCATTGCGAGGAGCATCGAGGGTGACGAGAGTGACGCGGCAATCCCGGGCGAAGCTGAAAAGGTCGTCACGGCACCCTCCGGCCGCTATGGACACGGCTGGATCTCCGGCTGTTGTTTAACCTCAAAAACACCGGGAAGTTCCCGGTATCTACCTCCCCAGTCAAGACCGTACCCGACGAGAAAACCATTTTCCATCTGAAACCCGACGTAGTCAATATCGGGGGTAAATTCCCGGCGTCCCGGTTTATTGATGAGGGCACACACCCTCAGGGAGGCCGGCCCACGCGCCCGGAGCTCGTTCAGATAATGGGTCAGGGTGCGGCCCGTATCGATGATGTCCTCCACAACGATCACGTGGCGACCCGCCACCGGAGTGGTAATATCCTTGACGACCTTGATTCTGCCCGAGCTGATGGTCCCGTCACCATAGCTGGAGATCTGTGCGAAATCCACCTCGATGGGAATATCCAGGGCCCTCACCAGGTCGGCCAGGAAGATGAATGCCCCTTTAAGGATACCCACAAACAGGGGGAATTCACCATCAAGTTCGCGGCTGATCTGACCGGCCATTTCCCTGACCCGGTCTTCGATCTGTTCCGCGGTCAGAACCAGCCTCAGGTTCTCATTCGTTAAAGCTTCCATCCTCTATATCCCCCTGATTTATTGGTTCATCCGGAACCTGAAGTCTGAAGTCGCGAGTCCAGAGTTAATTTACCACAGGGTAAATTTAAAGATCAGTATTTCTAGATTTTTCTTTGCGGCCCTTTGCGGCAGCGCCTGAGAGTGGCGCCCTCCACCTGTCCTGAACTCGTCGAAGGGCGGCCCTGTGGTTCTGTGCTGCATTAATAAAAGCTAATTCACCACAGTCACGCCGATGGCGTGACTTACAGGTCACACCACAGGGTTACACAGGGTACAATCAAAGATTAGTATTTATTACTTTAAAACCCTGTGGAGCAGCCTCCGAACGGCTGCACTGTGGTGAAATAACCAGGGTCTGGGATCTGGACCTTGGACATTGGACCCTCTTTATCCCGTTGTACACTGCAAAGTAAGGTACGCATTATCCAGGTGGTCTAATTTTCAATTATCCGCGCCAGCCCGTTTGGTGTCAAGAGAAGTGGGGCCGCTCCTCTCTTTTCAAACCCGCACTTTTGTGATAAAAAGAACATAAGCGGTGTTATGACCTTTAAGGAGCGGAGACATGACGGGTGTAAAGGTTCTCATCGTCGACGATGAAGCGGTGATCAGGAGGGGGCTCTGCCGGGTCCTGGAGGGAAGGGGCTATCAGGTGGAGGCATCCGAAAGCGGTTTTGGGGCCATAGAAAAGCTCCAGAAAGCGCCATTTCACATCGTCATCACGGACCTTAAAATGCCGGGAATGGATGGTATCGAGGTCCTGAAGGCCATCAAAATCCTGCAGCCGGATGTGCCGGTTATTATCATCACCGGGTATTCCACCGTGGATACCGCCGTGGAGGCCATGAAAAACGGGGCTTTCGATTATATCTCAAAACCCTTTACACCCGAACAGATCATCGAGATGGTCGAAAAGGCGCTGGAACAGCGAACCGTTCAGATGCAGCGGGCCCATCCCGAGGTGGGGCTTAACCTGAACGGGTTCGAGGTCTTTGTCGGTGAGAGCGAAGCGATGCAGAAAGTGTACACCAGGATCAAGCAGGTCGCTCCCACCGACAGTACGGTTCTTATCACGGGTCAGAGTGGAACCGGGAAGGAACTGGTTGCCAGAGCCATTCAAAAAAACAGCATGCGCTGCAATAAGCCCTTTGTCGCTGTCGATTGCACATCCCTTGTGGAGAACCTTCTGGAGAGCGAGCTGTTCGGCCATGTCAAGGGCTCCTTCACCGGGGCGGTACAGACTAAAACGGGTCTGTTCAAGGTCGCCGACGGAGGAACCCTGTTTCTCGATGAGATCTCCAACATCAGTCTGGCCACCCAGGGCAAACTATTACGGGTCCTCCAGGAGTTTGAAATAACCCCCATCGGGGGGACCGAGCCGATCCCCATTGACATCCGTCTCATAACCGCCACCAACAGGGATCTGGATGAGCTGGTCAATGAGGGGCTTTTCCGAAAGGACCTCTTCTTCAGGCTGAATATCATCCCTATCCACCTTCCTCCGTTGGTTGATCGAAAAGGGGATCTTACCCTTCTCGTCAGCCATTTCCTGAAAAAATTCTCCGCGGAGATCGGCAAGGACATTCACGGGATGTCACCAGCCGCGATGTCCATCCTGACGCGGCATCCTTTCACCGGAAATGTCAGGGAGCTGGAAAATATTATCGAAAGAGCTATCGTCCTCACCAACAGCAAGCTTATCCAACCTGAGGACCTGGAGATTCAGCCCACCATCGACGGTCCTCCTGAATTTATCACCGAACCCGTTCCCCATAGCGCAGAGAGCCTGAAAGAGGCCAAGAGACAGGTCAGGGAAGAAGCGGTCGGGCCCGTTGAACGCGCCTTCCTTCTCCATGCCCTTGAGCGGAACAACTGGAACGTCACCCGGGCCGCGAGGGATGTGGGGATGTTGAGGCCCAACTTTCAGGCAATGTTGAGAAAACAGGGTATTTCCGTGAGAGATCATTCTGGGAAGTAGAGACCTTCCCCCGGCATTTGGACCGGGGGAGCGGAGGAACCGGGCGTGCGTCTGAAACTGATTGTTCAGATCTCGCTGATTACTGGAATCGTCCTTTTTTTCACCTCGGCCCTCTTCGGTTATTTCAATATATCCACCCTCAAGCAGGCCTTCTTCGAGAGCACCGTAATTGACCTCGACCATCTGAGCGAAACCATCCTTAGAACCGTATTTCATCAGATGCTGAAAAATGACAGGAATGAGATCCAGGTTACGATCAGGGAGGTTGGCGAACAGGAGGGGATTGAGCATGTCAGCCTTATCAACAGGGAAGGAAGGGTGGCCTTCTCCACCCGAAAGGCCGAAATCGGCATCATCCCCGACAGGAGAAAGGCTCCGGCCTGCATGGTTTGCCACAACGACGGAATGTCCCGGGAGGATCTCTCCCCCATGGCCCGAAGCAGAATGTTCCGTGACAGTAACGGGAAAAAAGTTCTCGGCCTGATCAAACCCATATATAACAAGAAGGCATGCTGGACGGGTGAATGCCATACCCACTCTAAAGATACGCGTCTTCTGGGCCTTCTGGACATTACTGTTTCCGCCGACCCCATGCTGTCAAAGATCCGCAATTATCGCAACAATACCGTCGTTCAGATCTTTTTTCTGATCCTCTCCATCTCCCTCTGCCTGACCCTGCTCACCCAGAGGCTGATCATCCAGCCGGTTCATACGCTGCTGGAACACACCCGGGCTGTCGGAAGGGGAAAATGGCGTTTCATCGAGTCGGTGCCGGGAGATGAATTGGGGGAGCTCGCAGAGGCGTTCAACGACATGACCCGCAAGCTGAAAAAGGCCCGGGAGGAACGGGAGGAGTGGGCAGCTACCCTGGAGACCCGCGTGGAGGAACGAACGCGCAAGATAAAGGAGATGCAGTCCGTCCTGATCCGCTCGGAAAAGCTCGCGTCCCTCGGAGAACTCGTCGCGGGGATCGCCCACGAGCTCAATAATCCCCTTACCGGAATCATGATCCACGCCCCTCTCATCGCCGAGGATCCACGGCTGGACGATGGTCTGAGAGAGGATTGCCGAACCGTCATCCACGAGGCAAAGCGCTGCTCCAAGATCGTCAAGGAGCTGCTGGACTTCTCCAGGGTCTCCGATCCGCAAAAGGCAATGCAGTCGGTCAACGAGGCCATTGACCGAACCATAGCCCTGGTTGAACACCATGCCGATTTCAACGACATCGATATCATCAAAGAGTATGATCCTGACCTTCCGGATACATTGATGGATGCTTCCCAGATTGAGCAGGTCATCATTAACATGATGGTTAACGCAAGCCAGGCCATGCCGCAGGGGGGAAGGCTGACCATCAGGACGGGGGTAAACACATCAGGTGACCGCATCTACATCCAGATCGAGGACACAGGCTGCGGCATTCCGGAAGAGAACATGGAAAAACTTTTCGACCCCTTTTTCAGCACCAAGGGGCACAAGGGCACCGGTCTGGGCCTTTCGGTTTCCTATGGAATCATCCAGTCCCATGGCGGTGAGATAGAGGTTAACAGCAAGGTAGGCACAGGGACAATTTTAACCATTACTCTACCCATATGAGACCTGGGCGTCCTACTTTTGACAACCTCATAAAAAGTCTCTTCGAGCCTTTTTGGGAGTCCATCACTCTTCCAATAGCGCGAGGATCTCCTTTTCCTTCCTTATGGCTTCACTACAGATGGACCAGACCCGATAGTTCTCAAGGCCGAGAATCGTCAGACCGGCGAAGAACACCGGCCAGAAATTCTCCCGAAGCTCGCCGGCATAGTAGTAGAACAGATAAAATGCCGAAAGGTACCCGATATGCGACCAACCACGGTAGCGAGCGGGACCGGTGTTCATACGGCCCAGTATGAGGGTAAGGGCGGAAAAAGCATAGACGACCAGCGCAATGCTGATGAGGGCGGGGGGAGGGGAAACGCCCAGAAGATGCCGCGTTTTTTCGGATATGGGGGGGAAAAACCGGAAATCAAACACCGCCCCCAGGCTGACCAGGAAAAACAGGGCCATCCACCATATACTGTAACGTATCTGTCTCCGGAGGTAGCTGATTCGATCAAGGATTTCCCTGCGGCGCAAGTCCGGGTTCGGCACACCCCTTCCGGAGCCAAGTGATGACTTTGTCCCTGTTCTCGCCATAAAAGCACTCAGCTCGCCATTTGGCCCGAGGACTTTAAAAGGTGCCTGAGCCCATATCCCCAAGAAACTAACCCGGATTATCCTCCTCTTCTCCTGACATACTATCCTCTTCCCTGATTTTTCTCAATTCCGTTTCAGCAAAATATTTCCCCCTGGCCATGTCAAGATAGGTCCGTGCAAGGGTTTCGACCTCCCTGATTCCTTTTGGAAAATCATCATCCAGACTTCCCCCGGAAACTTTTTTCACATATTCCATCAACTGGCCGATGGGCGCCAGGAGGTTCCGTCTGAGGAGGGCGCTGACCCCGCCCACCGATAATATGAGAACCATTACGCAGAAGATTATCATTCTCCAGCGCAGGGCACGCAGGCTGTCGTCCAGAGGATCGGGCGACAGACCGATATCCAGGGTTCCGAGAATTTTCTGGAAAGGGGGATGAAAATGACAGTCACCCGCGGAACAGCTTGCATCGTTGTAGATCGGGGCGGTGATGGCCAGCACATTGTGGTTCTTTCCATTGACGAAGCGCCTCGCCTGCTGCATGGAACCCAAACGTGCAGTGGGCTCGGGACCGCTGTGACACCCAATACAACCGGCTGTCGTCTTGTCTACGATCTTGTTCAACTCCCCGGGGTCCGAGGAAAACATGATAACCCCCTTTTTGTTGAAGATGCGAAGGTGCTCGACTCCCTTTTGGGATCCAATGCTATCGATAATTCGGTTAAGGGATTCCCGGTTCGACTTCAGCATGGCATAGCGGGTTGAACTGACGACCGTATCGGCAAGGCTGACCTCCATCCGGACCGCGTCCCTCAGAAGATCCCCTTTGATGGAGGAATAAAGAACGAGACTGCATACGATGACAAAGCCGGTAAGGGAAAGCGCAACCGGGACGATGGCTTTGGAAGCAAAGTTGTTGAACATGTCCGGCCCTCCTTTCCGATCTTTCGGTTGTTCTTGATAGGGTCGCAAAAAGTCCAACCCGGGACTTTTTGCGAAGTCATCAACCCCGAGGTGGTCCTGAACTACTCCTGTAAGCCGGCGCCGGGGCCAGGTCAGGCCCGAGTTTCTCTTCCGCCGCCGTCCCATACGCCGCAGACGGTGCTGTCTTCCACGAATACAGGATTGGGAGCCGGTAGAGGATAAAACGATAGACCACTACGAACAGGGTAAACAGTGTTACGGATATGATCAGTTCGAACGGGTGGGGAATTTCCTGATAGAGGTTCCAGTTGAAACTGATCAGGGCGGTATCCAGCCGGTTCATCGCCACACCAAAAACGGTGAGAAAAGCTGTAAACCTGACCAGGCCTACGCTGTTTTTCCTGATGGCGATGGAGAAAAGGATGATGGGAAGCACAACTCCCAGGAACATCTCCAGCATGAACCATGCACCCCACCCGGTGGCCAGATAGGCCCACTCGTTGTCATGGGCAATCCCGATAAGCTTGATAACGAAGTAGGTTACCAGGGCCATGGAGGCGCCTTTGGCCAGGCCGATGGTGATGGGTTCGAGATTCTCCAGAAAATCCCTGCTGCATCGCCAGGCCATGGTCTTTTCCACAATGGTACTCACCGCAATGACCATACAAAGGCCCGCGAAGACCGAAGAACAGAGGAAAAATATCCAGAGAAACTCCTGTGAATACCAAAGAGGGTGCACCTTACCCGGCGCGTAGGTAAAGAGGGCTCCCAAGGCCCCCTGGTGGAGAGTAGACAGAATGATCCCGGCCACGGTCAGCCCGATGGTTCCACTTTTGATAAATCTCTTCGCGTTGGGCCAGTTGATCCATTCAAAAAACGACTCGGAAACTTCCATGATCTGCACCGACAGATAGATCGCGACATGCCACCCGACCAGAAAGAGGACAGCCGCCGTACCCCAGGAAACAAACATGGGATAGTAGAGCCGCCACGGGCGCCCGAGGTCCATCAGGAGGTAAACAACCGCGAAGGAATACCCCATCAACCCGTTGAGAAGCGCCAGATGCAATATGGGTTTGAACTTGCTTTGACCGAACAGTTCCACCGCGGTACCGAGCAGAAACCCGGAGGCGGAAAGCGGGACCATTACGAAAAGCCCAAAACCCAGGAAAAGGCCCCATGGATAATCGTTGGAAGCGTGGGTAACAGCGCCAAGCCCCATCACATACCTGTACAGGATAAGAGGCAGGCCCACGGCGAAGATCAGGGCTATTACCCAATTGAGACGGTTGTGCAGAACCTGCCGGAAATACTCCCTGGGAGAGAACCCCAGCAGCAGTTTCTGCCGGAAGCTCCACACATGACCATCATCCGGATCGTTCAGAGAGTTGATCGGCCTAAAGCCTTTTTCCACAAGACGGTTCATTCTCCGCGGCCCTCCTCCCCATTCTGAGACTCTTTATCCTCCATCTCTCCCTTTCCCCCGGTCGCCAGGAGGTGAAACCCCATAAACAGGGCAGGCCAGATGGCCAGGATCATCGGCACGGTGGAAAGGAAACTCTTTGCGTTGTCCAGGATCGGATAGTGCTGAAGGGTGCTGTCGAAACCTACCTGATCGAAGGAAACGCCGGACAGATACATCCATGACGTACCACCAACCTCCGTTTCTCCGTACACATGGTCCACATACTTCTCGGGTTCCGACCGAATCCGTTCATGGGCGATCTTTATGAGGGTCTTCCGGTGACCGAAAGAAAGGGTCCCAAAGGGGCACGCATCCACGCAGGCGGGCGGCTTTCCATATTTCAGACGGGTGTCGTAGCAGAAAATACATTTCCATATCCTGGGTTCGAAAGCACTGGAGTAGGAGAATGCCGGGATTCGGAAGGGACAGGCGATCATGCAGTTTCTGCATCCAACGCAGAGATCCTGGTTGTAGATGACCGCTCCCTCTTTTGTCTTCGTGTAGGCGTTAACGAAGCATGAGGTCAGACAGGCCGGTTCGTTGCAATGGTTGCACTGGATCTTCCGATAGACCGGTCCGCCCGATCCCTTCGTTTCATACCGGTTGACGACCGTATAGGCGCCCTCATCAGTCCTGCGCTTCTGTGTACCGCCGTGGAAGGTCTGGTCGAAAACCGAGGGATCGTCGAAGGGAAGGTCGGGCTCGGGAAGGCCCTGTTCCCTGTTGCACGCCGCCTCGCAGGTCCGGCAGCCGACGCAGCGTGTCAGGTCCACCAGTACCCCCATCCCCTCCGGGTAACCCCCGAACTCAGCCATGCCCAGGGCGCTTTTGGTGGAGTACAAGGCCAGGGCACCGCCGGCGATGGTCGCCTTGAGGAATCTTCTCCGGCTAATACCACTCATAATGTTCGAGCCCCCTTTCCATGTCGAAAAACGGTCCATTTCCAGGAAATCCTATTCATCCTTCCCCCCGACCCCGCCGCCTGCCGGCGCATACTTGCCGGAATGGTAGAATCTATCGCCTGCATCAGTCCTCTTGTGACAGTCCAGACACCCTGAAGGCGCCCCCTCTTCAACATGGCAGCGGAGGCATTTCATATGATAGGCGCCTTTGAGCCCCGGCATGTCGATATGGTAACGATCCGGATCGGCCCCCATCTCCTTGATATGCTTTGCGGTGAACGGCGCCTTAACGTGGCAATCCCCGCAGGCCACCGAGGATGTCCCCTTACTATCCGAATGGCATCTCGCGCATTGTGGGTCTTCAGTGCCCGTTCCGAACACGTGATGATGGCAGACGGAACAGTCGTCCGCGATGTCCATGTGCATTTCGTGGTCAAAATCCACCCCATAATAAAGATTGGACAGGGAGTCTATAAACACGGATACGGGCGGGTCACCAACAGCGCCGAAAGTCGGAACGGTAAGAAAAAACAGCGCCATGATCATCCCTGCCAGTGCCCATCTCCATCTCCTTTTCATCCGTTCGCCCCTCCTCGCATGTGCGGACATTCTACTTTTCCCGCTTTTGGGCATCCCCACGGTATTTGATGACGCTCCGGTAAAAAATTGGGAACGCTACGAAAAACCCGATGCAGATTAGGTATTCGACGGCCTTGATATAATTGTAGTAATCTACAAGGGTGTGTACCTGCACGACTCTGCCGATGAAATTAAAAAATTCCGTTATCAGATGGGCCATGAAAGATCTCCTTTTCCGCAGTTAATCCCCCACCCGGGTGGATTCGGCCGCCGGGACCTCTTTTCTGGAGCGGCCGGTCACCAAAGCCTTGATGAACCCCAGGAACAGCACAAGGGCCGGGACCAGCTGGGCTACAACGATCAGCGCACAGACACCGATGAAGATCGTGACGAGAATCCCGCTCTTGTAAACCACCGAAGTGTCCACGGCGAATGCCGGGCTGATAGCCGCCAGAATCAACAGGATTGTCGAAAGAATTGTCGAAAGAACCATTTTCATTTTAATCCTCCTTCCTTTCCGTCCTACTCCTGGTGCGTCTCCCCGTTCGGGTTCCCCGGTAGGACCTTTTTGGACAGCCTCCTGTCCGTTGAGTTATCGAACGCGCAGTGGACCACCTGTCTGAGTTCCTCTCTGTCATCGCCGTTAACGGGCTTTAAGGCATGGTAGAAGATCCCCTCCCGACGGAACCTTCGGATGAGGGGCAGGGACTCCTCATTTGATACGAGGATGATGATCAAGTCCCGGTTGCACCTCTTTAAAAGCGGGATAATTTCCCTTGCCGATAATCCGTCGAACTCACTGCCCAACAGGACAACCTTGGCCTCTCTTTTCAGGACATCACGAAGAACGACATCCACGGAATCCGCCTCGATAACCCTGTACTCGCTCCCGCTGAAAAACCCGGCGATCCGTTTGCGAGTCTCCTCGTCCCTATCAGCTATGAGAAGAAGCTGCATGGCCCTTTCCCCCTTCCAGGGAATACCCTGATAGACCATCCAATCAGGAGACGCCGGATTTTCCATTGTCCGTAACTCTCTCATGGTTCTTCGCCTTACCGAAAATAGCCACCAGCATGGACCCGAAAAGGACCAGACTGGGGATCAACTGGAAGGCAACGACGGCCGCGATAAATCCGATAAAAACCCATCCGATGAGGCCGATCCCCCCACTCTCAGTGCCGCTCGCGGCAAAAGCCGAACCGGCATACAGGAGGGCCATCAGCGTGATGATCCAAACCCTGTTTTTCATTGTTCTCACCTCCTCCACATCCATGAAGCCTCCACTTCCCCTTGTTATCCTTCCTCAACGCATAAAACGTTCCAACAGGGGAATGAATCCTATCGGTTTATGTAACCTGCTGTAATTACTCACTTTTATGTGATAAATAAGCAGAAGGAGATTCACTTTATTTCGGCCGGATGTATGTTTTTTTTATACATTTAACCTCAGCCATGGACCGCCGGGGAATATTGAATATCCTAATTATCTGAAAATTAAAGACTTATCCGATGTCCGTTGGGGGTATACTAAAAAAATACCCCCCCATCCCTGCCCGCGCGCCGCGCCCCTTAAGTGGGCGCGTTGATGACTTTTTGCGAAGTCATCAACTTTTGTGGTAAATCTGGTTCATCCTGGAAATGAGTACCTGGATGAGGACCGCACCCCACCATTTGTCATCGCAAACTGTATCTGAGTGAAGCGATCCCGTGACGACCTTTTTGGCTCCGCCCGGGATTGCCATGATAAGATGCATTATTGGAGGACACTGAGGAAACCTTGGATCTTTGGGATAAGGAACGGCGCACTGCGATAGGACACGTTTTTTCACCACAGTGCAGCCGCTTGAAGGCTGCACCGCAGGGTTTTAAAGGAGGATTAGTATAATAAATACCAATCTTTGGTTTTACCCTGTGTAATAACCCTGCCTGACAACCGAAGCTTTACGCGAAGGCTGGTGGTGTGACCTGGGAGTGGTCACGCCCTTCGACAGGCTCAGGACAGGCTGTGGTAAACTGACTTTGGACATTGAGCGTTGGGTGGCGGCTTTACCGGCCTTTCAGGAGATACCGAACACTATGACCAGACAAATCCCGGAAAACATTTTCCTCGAGATGGGTGAGCTGTTGAACTCGAACCTCGATGAGGCGAGTATTCTTCGAACCTTCTGCAACAAGATCCTGTCCCTGTTCGACGCCGAGAGGGTCTCCATCCTTGCGGTGGATCCGCAGGGTAAGAAACTGACCCTTACCGCATGGGCGGGCAGATACCCCGAGGATTTCGGCGGAATCAGTATACCCATCGGAGAGGGGGTTGCAGGTTGGGTTGCGGCAACGGGAGAAAGCTTGCTGGTCCAGGACGCCGCTAAGGACCCTCGGTTTCCTGACCCTTTCCCGGGTCGGTACAGGACCCGGTCCTTCATCAGCGTTCCTCTCAAGAGTCGCGGGAGACTCCTGGGCGTCCTTAGCGTCACGGACACGTCCCGGAATGACGGTTTTTCCGACGAGAACCTCAGCATTATCAAACCCCTCGCCCTGCAGGTTGGCATGGGGATGGAAAACCTTCTCTTAAAAGACAATATAGATTCTGTGGACGTAGGGTTATCCGCCCTCATATCATCTATTCGGAGCCTCAACACGGATGTCATCGACATGGAGAACGGGTTGATTCCGACCCTTATAAGAGGAGTTGAATCGACACTCAGCCCGCAATTTCACATCGTTCTTATGGGTGAGATGGGATCCAACCGGGCCTGGGTGGGACGTTCTTCAAAAAATGGCTTGTCCGAGGTATCGGTCATGGATTATTCCTCCGGCTTCAGGCTGTATCAATCTCTTTCGGCCCTGCCGCTTAGCTCCCCAATGCCGGACCATCCCCACCTCAGGGAACTTGGGATCGAGTGGGATCTGGTTCTGGAGGGAAAGTTGAATCTCGTCAGGAACATCCTTCCTCCCAGGCCCAACTTCTTTGGGATAAGCCTGGGGGCGATTCTCGACATGGATTTGAAAACCATCGGCCTCCTGCGCGATTTTCAGAACATCATTATCCGGTTCGGAGGCCTCGTTATGGAGGGGATCTTCGACAGGTCACAGATTCGAAAGCTGGACCACCTGAAAACCGAACTCATATCCACCGTCTCCCACGAACTCAGAACCCCGTTGACCTCCATCCAGGGTTTTTCGGAGTTGGTTCTTCGTGGTGACGGTATTCCCGATCCGCAGCGGCGGTATCTATCTATCATTAACAATGAAAGTCAAAGACTCAACCGCCTCATCAACGATTTTCTGGATCTGGCCCGTCTGGAATCGGGGCAGTTGAACCTCGTCAAGGAACCCATGGATCCGGTGCAGGTCGTGGAGGGCGCGGCCAGGCTGCTTAAACCTCAGGCGGAAGCGGGAAAAGCTTTCATACGCCTCAACTGCCAGCAGAATCTGCCCCTTCTCATCGCTGATCGGGACCGGATCGAACAGGTCCTTGTCAACCTCGTAAGCAACGCCATCCGGCATGGCGGCCCCGAAGTCCATATCGACATCACGGTTCAGAAACATGACGGCAATACGGTGTTCGAGGTAAAGGACGACGGGCCCGGCATTCCGGAGGAGGAGCACGACCTGATTTTCACCCGTTTCTACCGGGGGATTCTCGGTAGAGACGATGATGAGGAAGCCGACGTGGATAAGGGAACCGGGCTTGGCCTGGCCCTGACAAAGGAGATCGTTGAACAACACGGGGGAACGATCTCCATGGAAAGCGTTCCCAACGAGAGGACGCTTTTCCGGTTTTCCCTGCCTACAAGGGGACTCATGCGTCCTCAAAGGGGCATCGTCGCCTGGGATCCGGGAGACGAAGGCTTTTCCATTGATCTGGCAGGGAGACTCTCGGAAGGAAAGACGGTCGGGGTATTGACCATCCATGTTAATCCGAATATTCCAAACAGTGAACCTGAGGTAGAGTTTTCGGTGGAAAGGCTCGAGGAGATTGAGGAACTCATCACTTCAACCCTTCGGAACTGCGGCATGGATGATGATTTCATCCAGAGCAGACCACAGGCGGAATTCGTTGTCCTCACCTACGCCTCGATGGTGGATAAGTATGCGGGATGTCTTCTCAAGGCCTTCACCGGGCGTTTCGGTGATCTGTACGAGCTGGCCATCGGCGCATCCATTTCGGAGGGAATGGATGAGAAGAAGAACGGGGATCTCCTGAAGCTTTCCAGACAGGCGTGTCTTTTCGTCGAGAGAGACCGGGGGACCGGATATCTGAAAAACCGGAGGATGTAATAGCGGATTTCAAACCTGGGACCTGGTACCTGAAACTTTTACCAAGGGAGACAATCGTTTATGAGTGAAGCCGCGGTCTGGACGCAGACCCCGGCTAACGCTGATCTTTTGACAACAACTGTCAGGCGCTTTCGTAGTTTGACACCTCAATCAGGTTCATGTCTGGATCACGAAAATATACAGAAACAATTGGTCCCATTGCGCCGGTCCGTTTTACTGGACCATCAATTATTTCTACGCCACAAGATTGTAAGTGACCGATTACTTCTTTGAGAGATGTAGATGTGATAAAGCATAAATCTGCTGAACCGGAAGTCGGCTGTTCGGCTTTTGGCTCAAATTCATTTCCTTTTTCATGAAGATTTATTTTTTGTTTGCCAAAAATCAACGCCTTCCTGCCTGCTCCAAACGTGATGACTCTCATGCCCATTATTTCTTCATAGAACGAGCAGGTCTCATCTATATCTTTTACCGTCAACACTAAGTGGTCCAATCTTTCAATATTCATCCTTTACCCCTTAAACGCCTCAATTAAAGAGAAACGCTCATCATTCACAATGATCCGCACCTCAGAAAAACCGGCGGCTTCCAGGCCCTTCTTTATCTCGGCGAAGGTGTAGGCATTACCGCCGTGGGTGTTAACCAACATATTCACCGCAAATATCGCCGCGGGCAGGGGCCGGGTGCGGTCAGGCCCGAGGATGAAATCGCTTATCACCACGCGGCCGCCCGGGTTTAAAGACCGGTAGACCTTTTCATAAAGCTTTTCGTTCTCATCGTGCCTGTTCTGGTGGATGATGGCGGACAAAAGCGCCAGGTCGTGACCGCCGGGGAATTCGTCCTCGTAAAAATTCCCGGCAACGAGATCGACCCTGTCCAGCAGCCCCTCCTCTTTCATACGTTCCCGGGCAAGCTCGATAACCTCGGGCAGGTCGAAGATGGTGGCGGTTATTTCCGGAACCGCCCGCAGGAAAGCGACGGTGTACGACCCCGAACCGCCGCCGATGTCGATAAGCGACCGGGTAGCCCCCGGGTCGATAACCTGTACCATCTCGTCGGCTTCTCTTACGGCCCGCACGTGCATGGCGCCGATGAACGCCCTGGTGTATTCGCCCGGAGGTCGATCGGGCTTTTTGGCCGGGCCGCCCTCACGCACGATATCGGTTAGCTGTGTCCAGGTCTGCCACAAATGCACCGAGTGTCTTACAGACGGAAGAATGGAATCGGAGGAGTTATCGGACAGAAATCTTGCCGCCGACGGTTCGGTGCGGTAAAGGCCGGCATCCTTTACAAGGAACCCAAGGCCGGCCAGGGCGTCGAGCAGGATGGTGGTAGCCCGAAAGTCGGACTCTAACCGGGCGGTGATCTCTTCGGCGGAAAGCGCCTCACCATCGAGGAGGGTGAAGAGGTCCAGTTCCACCCCGGTGAGGATGATGCGACTCCTGGTGAATGCCCTTATGGACTGGTTAATGGATTGAATGGTGTGGTCGGTCATGTCGATCCACCTTTTTATGTTGGCGTCTGCTTTTCCACGATTGAACTCTAATGAAGGTTCATCCTGAAAATGAGTACCTGGATGAGGACCATACCCCAGCATTTGTCATCGCGCCTGTCCCGCCATAGCTCGAAGAGCGACGGCGGAAGCTGTAACCCATGCGACCTGTCCGCCATAGCCCGTAGGGCGANNNCCCATAGCGGCCGGAGGGCGCCGTGACGACCTTTGCAGCTCCGCCTGGGATTGCCGCGCCTACGGTTTCACTCGGGCTCGCAATGACAGCAAAATAATAAAGGTACGCATTAACCGGATGAACTCTATTTAAAGGAACATACGGCCAAAAAACAGGAGAAGAATCCACACGGAGATGAAGACGAACAATAGCGTGTTGAATGTCTTCTGCAGGTTGATCTGCTTCTCCAGATCCGGGTCGTTCAGCTTTCTATAGGCTCCATCCCTGAAAAATTGCCTCACTTTGAGGTTGCTCGCTTTGTTTGTGCTGAAAATACGGGGACGGCCAAGGGATTCAAAGAGCTTGGGGTACTTCGTCTTGAGGGTATTTAAATTTTTCATATACAACAGGATGCTTGTCATCCACCCCAGCAACAGGACTCCAAGTACGGCAAAAAATACAACATGTTCGATTCCCATGGGAAAAGCGCTCACATTAATCCTCCCCTTTGGTTTTCCAATTGTGCCATAGTAGCAGATGAACTATGGTGAAACGACGGAAATTTTAAGGGGAAACGACATGGATTTCAAGGACCATACGATACTCGGCCGTACGGGACTTTCGGTCAGCCGTCTTGGAATCGCGGCCTCTTACGGGGCTCCCGATCCGGCCATCGAGATGGCTTTTCACGAGTATGGGATTAACTTCCTCTACTGGGGATCCAGGCGCAAAACCGGCATGCGGGACGCCATTTTAAACCTGAAGGGAAGTTACCGTGACAAACTGGTCATTGCCTTTCAGAGCTACGACAAATCGGGCCTTTTCATGCGCCGGTTCCACGAAAAAGGCCTGCGTACCCTGGGGATCGACTGTGCCGACCTGCTCATCCTGGGCTGGATGATGGGTATTCCGCAGGGCCGGATGCTTGAGACGGCCATGCGATTGAAAGAGGAGGGCAAGGTCAGGTACCTGGCCATCTCCTCCCACAACCGATCGTTGGTAGGGGATCTGATCCGACGGAGGGATTTCCCCATTGACATATATATGATCCGCTACAACGCCGCCCACCGAGGTGCCGAGACCGATATCTTTTCCCATATCCCGACTGAGGACCCGCCGGGCCTCATGTCGTACACCGCCACAAGGTGGGGCCGTCTTCTGGAGCCGAAGAAGATGCCGCCCGGGGAACATCCCATGACCGCGGCGGAATGCTACCGTTTCGTCCTCACAGATCCCCATGTGAACCTTTGCATGATGGGACCGAGAACCGCCTTGGAAATGGAGCAGGGGTTAACAGCCCTGGAAGGGGGGCCGCTGTCGACCGAGGAGATGGAAAGGGCCAGGTGGATCGGCGATTTCGTACATGGGTAGGCTTGGAAGATTACATCCTCACTCGTACCTCAGAATCTCCGCCGTGTGGAGCCGTGACGCCCTCCACGCCGGGTAAACCGTGGACAGATAGCTGATGGCCATGGCGCATCCACCGATGATCAGGACCTCTACGAGGCGCACCTTAACGGGCAGGGTGCTCAAGTAATAGACGCTCCTGGGAAGATCCACGAATTTGTATCGGGCCAGGGCCCAACACAGGCCTGTACCGACAACAATCCCAAGGAGGGTCCCGGCAGTCCCGATGAGAAGCCCCTCCATGCGGAATATCCTTCCGATGGACCGGCGGGTGGCGCCCATGGCGATGAGAATGGCTATCTCCCTTCCCTTTTCCATGACCACCATGATCAGGGTTCCAACTATATTGAATGCCGCCACCAGGACAATGAGAAGAAGGATAATGAAGAGCGTAAACTTCTGGATCCTGAGGGCGGCGAAGAGGTTCCGGTTCAGGCTTTTCCAGTCTCGAACCCAGAGGGAATACCCCAGGGCCCCCTGGAGATCTTGAGCAATCTGCCGGGCCTTCCGGACATCGTCAACCTTCACCGCGACACCTGTGACCGAGTCACCCATATCGAAGAAAGACTGAGCGGATTTCAGGTTAATCAGGACCATTCCCATGTCGTAATCGTACATACCGGTTTCAAACAGACCGGTAATGGTAAAACGGCTCATAACCGGAATCATTCCAAACGGCGAAGCAACCTGGGACGGGGATATAAGGGTTACCTCATCTCCAACCTTCAGGCCTTTCTCGTCGGCCAGGTCCTTTCCCACAAATACCGCCTTGCCCTTCAGGTCCCCGAACCGTCCCTGCGCCATCTCGCCCACGACCCCGGTCACATCGGCCTCGCGTTGGGGGTCCACCCCTTTCACCGCTATTCCGACGGTCCCACCTTTCGTCTTGAGGAGGGCCTGTCCGAGAACATAGGGAGACGCGGCGACGGCATGTGGGTTTTTCATAACCTTTCCAATGATATCCTCATACCCCTCAACTCCGACACCGTCGCCCTGAATAAGGATGTGGGATGTTGTGCTCAGGATCATGTCCAGCATTGATCCGGTGTACCCGGACATTACGGACGTCACCACAATCAAGGTCCCCACGCCCAGGGCGATACCCAGGATGGAAACAGCGGTAATTGTGGACACCAGCGTATTGCGCCTGCGGGATCTCAGGTGGCGAAAGGCAACCATTGCCTCGAAAGACGGTCTCATGATTCCCGCTCCCTCACCCTGGACATCCACATCACTTGGATTGCCATCAATTTCCTCACCGCGCTTCGCCTTCTCTATCTTGTCCTTCGTCCTTCACACCACCCTCACAAAAAGATCCAAACAAGTACCGGAGCCACGAATATCCCGGGCAACAGGTTCCCTACCGGAAGCTTCTTTATTTTCAGAAGATCCAACCCGATGCCTACGATCAGAAGCCCCCCCACGGCGTTCATCTCCGCGATCACCGGATCGGTCAGCAGAAACTGGACGGACCCGGCCGCCATAGTGATCAACCCTTGATATATCAGAACAGGAAGCACGGAAAAGATGACCCCGATGCCCAGTGTGGACGCCAAAGCCACGGAGGCCACGCCGTCCAAAGCCGACTTGGCATACAGGATGGAGGGACCACCTCCAAGCCCTTCCTGGATTGCTCCCATGATGGCCATGGCACCCACACAGTAAAGGAGGCTGGCCGTCACAAAGGCTTCCGCGACGTTCCCCGCGCCCGAGAACCTTTTCTGCAGGCGCTGCCCCACCCTTTCCATGGTCGCCTCAATATGAACCACTTCCCCGATAATACCCCCGAGGATTATGCTGCCGATGAGGATAAGGGGCTGCCTTGTCTGAAAGGCCAGCTGAAAACCGATAAGAAGAACCGCCAACCCCAGCCCGGAGATGACTGTCCCCCTCACCTTTTCCGACAGGAGGTGCCCGAGGTATCGCCCCAGGATGGCTCCCACGATGATGGCGAAAACGTTTACAAGCGTTCCTTGAAGTGGCATTTCGCTCCAGTCCAGGGTATTAAATCCGAAGTTACAGAGTCCAGAG
>JAADHJ010000004.1 GCA_013151915.1 Deltaproteobacteria bacterium | reverse complement strand
AGCCCCAGTAAACGGCGGCCGTAACTATAACGGTCCTAAGGTAGCGAAATTCCTTGTCGGGTAAGTTCCGACCTGCACGAATGGTGTAACGGTCTGGGTGCTGTCTCAACAAGGGACTCGGTGAAATTGAATTATCGGTGAAGATGCCGATTACCTATGGCAAGACGGAAAGACCCCGTGAACCTTTACTGTAGCCTGACATTGGAATCTGATGTGGTATGTGTAGGATAGGTGGGAGGCTGTGAAGCGAGGACGCCAGTTCTCGTGGAGCCGCCCTTGAAATACCACCCTTATCACATTGGGTTTCTAACTGCTTACCGTTATCCGGAAGCAGGACAGTATTAGGTGGGCAGTTTGACTGGGGCGGTCGCCTCCTAAAAAGTAACGGGGGCGCACGAAGGTTCCCTCAGTACGGTCGGAAATCGTACGGAGAGTGTAAAGGCATAAGGGAGCTTGACTGCGAGACATACAGGTCGAGCAGGTACGAAAGTAGGTCTTAGTGATCCGGCGGTTGCGTGTGGAAGCGCCGTCGCTCATCGGACAAAAGGTACTCCGGGGATAACAGGCTTATCTCCCCCAAGAGTTCACATCGACGGGGAGGTTTGGCACCTCGATGTCGGCTCATCGCATCCTGGGGCTGAAGTTGGTCCCAAGGGTTGGGCTGTTCGCCCATTAAAGCGGTACGCGAGCTGGGTTTAGAACGTCGTGAGACAGTTCGGTCCCTATCTTCTGTGGGCGTAGGATATTTGAAGGGAGCTGCTCCTAGTACGAGAGGACCGGAGTGGACGGATCCCTGGTGATCCAGTTGTCCCGCCAGGGGCATTGCTGGGTAGCTACATTCGGAAAGGATAACCGCTGAAAGCATCTAAGCGGGAAGCCTCCCCTGAGATTAGATATCCCCTCCGCGCTTGCGTGGACTGAAGACCCCTTGTAGACCACAAGGTTGATAGGCCGGGTGTGTAAGTGCGGTGACGCATTCAGCTAACCGGTACTAATCGGTCGTGAGGCTTGACCACTTTCTATTTACCTTTGGCAGGTTTTGTCCCCTGTCTGAGAGATGACTAAATTTATTTGTGGGCGCGTTGATGACCTTTTGCGAAGTCATCGAAATTAACCTTAATCTTCAGAATTCAGGTTTTCTGGCGACTATGGCGAGGGGGATACACCCGTTCCCATTCCGAACACGGAAGTTAAGCCCTTCAGCGCCGATGGTACTGCCCCGGCGACGGGGTGGGAGAGTAGGTCGTTGCCAGAAATTTTTCTTGGCCCGGATGCCTTTTTGGTATCCGGGCTTTTTTTGTGCGCCCGGCACAGGGCGCACCCACCTGAAGGTCGGGTCCTTTGCAGGCATTGAACGCCTGGCGGGAATCTGTTATGAAAGCCTTTAGCAAGGTAAGGGCGAATGAGCGAGGAGAAACGTAGTTCAGAGTCCAGAGTCCAGTGTCCAGAGAAAAGAAAAACGGACGCGGAGAGTGAGGGCGTGTCGAGGTAAGGGAACAGGGGGTAAGGGGAGTTCAACGTTCAATGTTCAACGTGATAAAATGGCCGGACCCCGGACCCTGCTTTCAGGACTCAGAACTTTCGACTCTGGACCCTGGACTCAGGACTTTCGACTTTGGACTCAGAAATGCGGGGGGATGATATGACAACTTTTTTTCGACAGTCCAGGCTTTGCACCACCGGCACAGTGAGCCTCTGGTGCGAAAGCTGCGGACATGAGATTGCAGGGGATCCCTATGAGACTACCTTCTCCGGGTGGTGCTGTTGTTTCGACCCGGTTGATTTCTGCTCGAAGGAGTGCTGGGAACATCCTGAAAATATGTTCAATACGGAAAATTGGCCTGATCCTGCCAGGCGGTGACGTGCATGGGCGGGGTAGGTGGCGTCTGTTGCGGGTCGTTGAAAAAAATACCATGAACCGAAGGTCCGAAACAGGGTTCACCCTGATCGAGATGATGGTCGCCTTCACCATTCTGGCGGTTATGGCCGGCGTGGCCTTTTCAGTGGTGTTTTCCAGCACGACAAGATCCAGGGCGCTCGACCGTCAGATGAACCTGCGCATGGAGGGCGGCTCCATTATGAATCTCATAGTCGAGGACCTGGCGGGCGTCTTTCGGAGGCAAGGGACCACGCCCTTTTTTGTGGGCAGTGATGTATACCACCAGGAAGTACCATCCGATGAAGTCCAGTTCCTGACCACATCGACCCTCCCCGTTGATCCACGGACCTCCAGGGGAGACCTTGCGGAGGTTGGCTACCGTCTCTCCTTCGACGAAGAGGGCAAAAGCACCTTCTTTCGCAGGGAACAGTCGCCTCCGATGGGAGCCTACGATGACGGTGGATGGAACAGTGAGGTGTCCGACAAAGTCAGGTCTTTTAACCTGCGATATTATGACGGGCGGGACTGGGTGGATGAATGGGACAGCTTTGATACAGGGAACGGCATAAGCGCCGGAAAAATTCCACGGGAGATAGAGATCGAGATAAACCTGAAGGACGGTGATTTTTCAACCACCCTGAGGACCAGAATCGCGCCTCCGATGGCCGCGGCACAGTGAAGGGGCAAGGTTGATGACTTCGCAAAAAGCCATAAATGGACTTTTTGCGACCCTGGCAAGGTTCACGGTTCGGTGGCCAAGGTATTTTGCGGTTCCCTCTGGACTAAAGTGTCTGTGATGATATAATCAGCCTGCAATGAACCGTAACTTCAACTGACGGTTGGGAGAAAATAGTGTCGAGGGCCAAGGTCCCAGGGCTGAGTGGAAAACGAAGGGCGTGTTTTCGGGGCATTCCCTCCGAGCCGGGCATTCGAAGCGGGGCCGGCCTCCCATGAAGGTACTCTGGGCGCCATGGCGAATGAAATATATACTCGGGGAGAAGGAGGAAGGGTGTATCTTCTGCCGCCTTCTTGATGCGGAGCCCTCCGAGAACAACCTCCTGCTCTACAGGACATCGAGCGCCATGGTTCTTATGAACCGCTATCCCTACAACAACGGGCACATCATGGTGGCGCCCAATGAGCATACGGCGGATCTGAACGGGCTTCCTCCAGATCAATACCTCGAACTGATGGAACTCTTCCGTTCCAGTCTGAAGGTCCTTTCGAAGGCCCTGAATCCGGAAGGTTTCAATGCCGGCCTGAATTTGGGAAAATCGGCAGGCGCCGGGGTTGAGGATCACCTTCACTTTCATATCGTACCCAGGTGGCAGGGTGATACCAATTTCATGCCTGTCATTTCAGGGACGCGGGTAATACCGGAGTCCCTGGCGGTGACCTACAGGACTTTTGCTCCCATTTTCATGGAGCTGTGATCTCGGTGGAAGCTTCTAAAACCCTAAGGGGAAAGCTCGCGAGGTGAGGGGATGAAATATTTACAGGCACTTCTGGTTTTGCTGCTGGCGTTGGTGCTCGCCGGGTTCATTCAGCAGAATGCCGAAACGACGGTTCTAAACTACTTCAGCTGGCACTCGGTTGGCCTGCCTCTTTCCCTGTTCATGATCGTCGCCTTCGGCCTCGGCTATCTTGCCGCGGTCATTATCGGTTTTTCCGGTGACATCCGTTCCAGGTTCCGCCTGTTTAAGGCTGAGAGGGAAACAAAGCGCCTGAAAGGAGAACTGGCGAAGAGGGAAACGGCATTCACCGGGGAAAGCGCCGATTCGCCCGTGACCGAAAAGGCCGAACCTGATACCCAGGCCCCCGGGACGACAACACAGGAAGATGAAACCGCGGCCGAGGGCACAGGGGAAGAAAGGACGGAGACGATCTGACTTGGACTATCAGGCAGCCTCCAGGCATCGGCTCGAAGTCGTCTCTATCCTGCCGACTGCCTTGCTCGTCATAACCCTGTCGCTAGCCGTTTCCAGACCAGCCTTGGCCGCCCCCCCTGAAGAACCTCTCCTGATGGGGCAGGCTCACTTCATGTCGGGCCGGCTGGCGGAAGCTATTCCTTCTCTCAATACGGCCGCCGAATCCTCGGGCCCGGAATCCGGTAAAGCCCTGTACCTGCTTGGGAGGATCTACCTTCTTACCGGTAAATTCAGACGCAGCAAGGAGTATTTCGAGCGCGCATTGGAGAAAACCCGGCAGGGCACCGGGGAGGTTGGTGAATGGAAATCCCTTGCCGGCATTGGGGACGCCCTCTACGCCAGCGGTCGGTATAAGGATGCCATGAAGAGATATCGGCTTGCCGAACTGGACGCGCCTGCCTTTGGCAAAGCCCATGTCCAGATCAAGATGGCCCTGTGCGATCTTGCCGAGGGCAGGAGGGATGACGCCTTGGAAAGGTTGAAAAATGCCCTGCCCCGGGTTCCGATTCTTTCCCGATGGATTGGCAAAGAGGAAGATTTTCTCCGTTCGCTGGCTATGCAGGGCACCAAGGGGGCCCCAGAGAGGATCGAACGATACCATGTCCTCGTTGGTCCCGTTAAGAGGGATACGAATGACCTTGCTTCCTCCGGAATCGGTATCGATATTCCTGTACAGGTAATCAGGAATGGGGGAGAATATTATCTGGATTATGGGCCTTTCGCTGATCCGGTTGAAGCGATGATCTATATGGAGAAAGTCAAGGGCATGACACCATATGAGGCGAGGATTCAGGAAAAATGAATCAACCCGGCATTGAGCCGAAGACCACCTCGACCCCCATGATGAAGCAGTATCTCTCCATCAAAAGGGAGCATCCGGACTCCATCCTTTTCTTCAGAATGGGGGATTTTTACGAGATGTTCATGGATGATGCCATCATAGCGGCGGAAATCCTGAAAATCGCCCTGACCAGCAGGGAGAAAAATAAGGAAAAAGCCATACCCATGTGCGGTATTCCCTACCATGCAGCGGAAGGATATTTGACCAGGCTCCTGAAGGCGGGGCACAAGGTGGCCATCTGTGAACAGGTAGAGGATCCCAGGTACGCCCGTGGACTCGTAAAAAGGGAAGTTACAAGGATCGTTACGCCCGGCACGGCGATGGAGGAATCCCTCCTGGATGCACGGGAGCCTTCCTATCTTGCTTCAATCTACCGTACGAAGGAGGGCGTGGGCCTGTCCCTGGTGGATGCGTCCACCGGAGATTTCCGGGTTGCCCAGTGGACCGGTCCGGACGCTGTTTTGCGGCTGAATGTTGTCATGGCGCAGTTCGCCCCCAGGGAGGTCCTTTTCCCGGAGGATTCCGACACATTTGAAATTGCCGGAGACAGCCACCTGACGAAGGTTGAAGGTTTCCGGTTCTATCCGGAAGCAGGAGAGGAGACGCTCAAGAACTTTTTCGGTGTACATACCCTGGCGGGCTTCGGGCTCGATGGTTTACGGCTCGCCACGGGCGCTGCAGGGGCGGCCCTTTGGTATCTCAGGGATGTATATGGAGATCGGCTGAAACATCTGAGACCCATCCGTGTGATCAGGTCCGAAGACAGGCTTGTTCTGGACGGAAACACACTAAAAAACCTGGAGATATTGAGTTCCCAGCCCCACGGACTCAGGCAGGGCAGCCTCCTCCACCTTATGGATCGAACCGTAACCGCTCAGGGGGCCCGTCTTCTCAAAGAGTTTATCGTCCGGCCGCTGAAAAATGCCGAAGCCATCAATGATCGTCTGGACCTTGTTCAGGAATTGGTGGAAAATCTCCTGCTCCGGGGCTCGATCAGGGAAAGACTCAGGAAAGTTTCCGACCTGGAGAGGATTGTTTCCCGCGCGGGATCGGGGATCGCCGTTCCCAGGGATCTGGGGGCCCTGCGTCGGACGTTAAGGGAAATTCCCGGCATCCGGGGGCTCCTCGCCGAGCTCGATTCCGACCTGGGTGACAGAATCCTCCGGGGATTGAACGAGGAGCCTGAACTTTTGGAGTTCCTCCAATCGTCTCTGGCCGATGAACTCCCCGCGGGGCTCAGGGCAGGTGGAATCATCAGGTCAGGTTTCAATGCGGAACTCGACGAGGTCCGGTTCATGGCGAAGGACGGCAGGAAATTCATCTCCGACCTTGAGAAGAGGGAAAAGGAAATAACCGGTATCACATCGCTTAAAGTTGGTTTCAACAGAGTGTTCGGATATTACATCGAGGTGACCCATGCGCACCGTGACATGGTCCCGGATGGCTATATCCGGAAACAGACACTGGCTAACGCCGAGAGGTTCGTCACCCAGGAGTTAAAGGAGATGGAGGAACGGATTCTCAGCGCCGATGAGAGAATGATAGCCTTGGAAAAGCTGCTTTTCGAGGAGATATGCTCCCGGGTTATGGGATCCTCCGTCACCCTTCAGGATATCGCCCGAGCGTTGGCTTCCGTTGACCTTTACACTTCACTGGCCGAGCTGGCCCATACCTCGGGATATGCGAGGCCCGAGATTCTTGATGGTGACAGGACCGGCAGATTGTCCATTTCGGACGGAAGGCATCCCGTTCTCGAGAAGTTGGAAACAGGGGAAAGCTTCGTTCCCAACAATGCCTATCTGGACCGGGTGGACAACCGTCTGCTGATAATTACAGGCCCGAATATGGCGGGTAAATCCACATTCATGAGACAGGTCGCCCTCATAGTCATCATGGCTCAGATGGGTTCCTTCGTTCCAGCCGGAGAGGCTTTCATAAGCCCGGTGGACCGCATTTTCACCAGGGTAGGGGCTTCCGATATCCTCTCCAGGGGACTTTCCACATTCATGGTTGAGATGGTGGAGACCGCCGAGATCCTTAACAGCGCTACACCCGACAGCCTGGTGATCCTGGATGAGATAGGGCGGGGTACGAGCACTTTTGACGGTATCAGTATAGCTTGGGCCGTTGCGGAATACCTTCTCTCCGGGGAGCGTAATGGATGCCGGACAATGTTCGCCACCCATTACCACGAGTTGACTGAGCTGGCCCTGACGTCTGACGGGGTCAGGAACTACAACGTCGCCATCCAGGAATGGGGAGACCGCCTTGTTTTTCTGCGCCGTGTTCAGGAAGGGGCGGCTGACCGTAGTTATGGGATTCAGGTTGCGAGGCTCGCGGGCCTGCCGGACGATGTTATTGATCGCTCCAGGGAAATCCTGAAAAACCTCGAAAAAACAGCCATCGACACAGCGGGACGTCCCGTGTTGGCGGCCCATGATGACGGGCCGGAAGACCCGATGGTTTCCCCGGAGGATAGCGGGACTCAGATGCCGCTTTTCCATGGACGCGGAAGCGAACTGGTCAGAGAACTGAGGGAAATTGATCTGGAGGACATGACCCCTCTGGAAGCCATGAATCTTCTCGCCGGAATGAAGAAGCGACATGCCTAAAAAAATATCGGTAACCCTTCTGGCAAGCTGCATTTTGAGCGGAATCTTCTTCCTAGCTCTTTCCTTGGGGTCCGCCAGGGCCGCCTCCTACTGTGAGCGCCTGTACGATTCATCGAAAAGGGACTACTACTCGCTCTTGAAGAGTGATCGCAAGCAGAGGTTTCACGACAGCTGGGAGAAGGTGATCGAAAAGTTCACCACGATCTACGAGAAGTATCCAACCTGTTCCCGTGCCCCGGATGCTCTTTTTAATGTCGGGGTCCTTTACAGAAAACTCTATCACAGGTCCTGGGTCGGCGCTGACCTGGACTTGGCGCTGGGGACATTTCAGAAACTTCAGAAGAGGTTCCCGGGCAGCCGGCTGGCCGACGATGCCCTGCTCAACGCGGCCCAGGTCCAGGAGGAAAAAGGACGCAAAGGTGATGCCTACCGTACCTATGCGAAAATTGTAAAGACCTATCCCAAAAGTGACATGACCTCACGGGCGAAAAAGAGGCTCGATCAGCTTGCTTCTTTTGCCCCTAAACCGCCGGTTATTAAAGCCAAAGCCAAAACCAAAACCCCTTCGGGGAAGATGGTTAATATCACAGACGTAAAACATTGGTCTAATCCCGAATACACCAGAGTGGTTGTCTATGCCACAGGCAAACTGGATTACGAGGAGCACCGTTTAAAAAGCGACCCACGCTCCGGAAAACCGCCGCGGCTTTACATAGACCTGAACAGGGCCAGGATCCCTTCCGCACTGTCAATCCCCATCCCCATAAGGGATGGGCTTCTCCTCAGGGCGAGGTTAGGCCAGTACAATCATGACACCGTTCGTCTGGTTCTGGATATTGACAGTATGGGGGACAATCGTGTCTTTACGATGGAGAATCCATCGAGGCTTGTCGTGGATGTTTTCGGCCGGGATGTCGGTTCGACGTCTCCCCGGGCGACCAGGCCGGGGAACGGGGCCGGAACCCCCTTGCCCCTGGCCAAACAACTCGGCCTGGGCGTAAAGACCATTGTCCTCGACCCTGGCCATGGGGGGAAAGATCCCGGGGCCGTCGGACGGGGGGGACTGAAGGAGAAGGACGTGACCCTGGCAATCGCGAAACTGCTTAAGCCCCAACTGGAGGCCAAGGGATACAGGGTCTTGATGACGCGCAACCGCGACGTTTATGTCGGACTGGATGAAAGAACGGCTTTCGCCAACAAGAACCTGGCGGATCTTTTCGTTTCAATTCACACCAATGCCAGCCGGAACCGTCACGCCCGCGGAGTGGAGACCTACTTCCTCGGTGTGGCCATGGACAGGGACTCCAGTGAGACGGCGCTTCTTGAAAACGCAATAACCGAACAGACGTTGGCGGACCTGGAGAAGATCCTCCTGGATCTGACCCGAACCTCCAACCTCAAACAATCAAGCCTGCTCGCCGAGTCTATCCAGGAGAATTTATACCATGGGCTTTCAAGCAGGAATAAACTTGTGAAAGATCATGGAGTGAAGCAGGCCTCGTTTTATGTCCTTATCGGGGCCCAGATGCCCGCTGTTCTGGTTGAAACCTCTTTTATCAGCCATCCAACGGAAGAAAAGCTCCTGAAAGATCCCGCCTACCAGAAGCTGGTCAGTAAGTCCATTCTTCACGGCATCCTCGATTATGTGGATGGACTGGCAAGGACCACGGGCGGAAACAGTTCCACATGAGCCTCCTGGATCTGCATAGGATCGAATCGATTCCATCGGGCAACCGATTGGGCAAGTTGATCCGGGAAGAATACCTTGCCGCCTGGAACACACTGAAGTGGGAGCACAGGAACGGCATGAACAGCCTCGAAGTAGTCTCTCAACTGACCAGGCTGATGGATGAACTTATCGATTTTGTCTACAGAAGGGCGGCAAGAGATGCCGAGAAAAAGGGATTAAAGCCGGATAATCGTCTTGTCCTCATGGCCCTCGGTTCCTATGGCCGGCGCGAGCTTGCTCCCCACTCTGACATAGACCTTATTTTCCTTCTTCCTGAAAAGGTTACGGATTGGAGTAAGGAATTCACCGAAATGGTCCTTTATACATTGTGGGATACCGGCCTGGATGTTGGATACAGCACCCGCTCCATGAGTGATTGCATGGCCCTCGCTCCGGAAAACCACGATGTTCTGACTTCCCTTCTGGATGCTCGATATCTCCAGGGGAACCTGGATCTTTTTTCGAATTTCAGAAAGGAGTTCCGGCGCAGGGTGTTGAACAAAACAGGCAGCCAGTTCGTGACAGCCAAACTGGAACTTATGAAAGAACGGTTGATAAAACACGGAGGCACCATCTACGTTCTGGAACCAAACCTGAAAGAGGGGATGGGTGGACTCCGGGATCTACATACCGCCATGTGGGTCGCCAAAGTTTTGTTTGGCGCTGACGATCTAGAAAAACTCTGCAATATAAAGGAGTTAAACGTATTAGATGAGAAAGACCTTCAAATTCTTAAGAGTTCTTTCGATTTTCTCATGAAGGTCCGGTGCGAACTGCACTTTGCCTCCAATGCGGCAAGGGATCTGTTGAGCATGGAACGTCAGCCCTATCTGGCGGAACGGTTCGGGATCAAGGACCGCCGTGGAGTGCCGGCCGTCGAGAAGTTCATGCAGACCTATTATTCCCATACCGGTCAGGTCCACCACATCACCGGAAGCATAATCAGGCGATCCCTCGAGCGAAAGAAGAGGTCGCCCAGGATACTGGCCCGTTGGAAAGAAAAGGATCTGGGAAGAGGATTTTTCTCCCGGGGCGGCGAGATCCATACCCGGGTGGATCCGGTGGAGCTTTTTAAAAGGTACCCTGGAAGGATGTTAAGAGCCTTCCGGCTTTTCCAGGAGTCTAACCTTGAACTGTCCCCGGAAGTGGCAGTGGCTGTCCGGAGGTCCCTGAAGTTGGTCAATAATGACTACCGTAAGAGAAAAAGAGGCCGTGACGCCTTTTTCAGGATCATGTCCGATGATCGGCGGCTATATGAAACTCTCCTGTTAATGAATGAACTGGGGTTTTTAAGGAAATATATCCCGGAGTTCGCTCCTATTTTCTGTAAAATGCAGCATGATTATTACCATACCTATACCGTGGATGAGCACAGCATACGGGCCATCAGGGAGATCGTCGACCTCCCGCTTGCGTCTGATTCATCCCTTGAGCTTTATCAGGAGGTCTACAGGGAAATAAAAACCAATCGGCTTCTCCTTTTTCTGACCATCCTGCTTCACGATGTGGGGAAGGGAAGTGGTGCGAACCATGCCGAAAAGGGAGCCGCGATGGCCATGAGGGCCGCCAAACGGCTGGGGATGTCCCGTGAGGACATCGATGACATGGGGTTTCTAATCGAAAACCACCTCCTTTTGTCGCACGTTGCTCAACGCAGAGACCTTCACGAGGAGAGAACGATATGGGAGGTGGCGAACCTTATGGGAAATCCCAGGAGGCTCAAACTCCTGTTCCTGCTCACCATGGCCGATCTCAAGGCGGTGGGGCCGGGTGTGTGGAATGAGTGGAAGGCCAGCCTTCTTGCCGAACTTTTTCTCGAGGCGATCAGGGCAATCGATAGGGGAGGGATCTTTCGTGAGGACCTTCCGAAGAGGATTGAAAAAACCAGGACCAAGGTCGCAAAGACCCTCGCCGATGAATTTGACCCCCAGTTGGTGCAGGCTGAACTGGACGCCCTTTCCGAGAGGGCGTATGGGGTTTACAGATCACGCGTTCTGGGACAGTTTATTACGCTTCACCTGAAAATTGGAGACAGGCCCGTTGCTACCTCGTGGCGCCAGGCCAGAAGGGGAGGGTACACGGAGCTCTTCGTTGTCGCTCAGGACCAGCCGGGTCTTTTCTCCCGGATTGCCGGGGTTCTGGCTGCCAATAACGTTAATATTCTCGGCGCCCAGCTTCTTACCCGCGATGATGGGGTGGTGTTTGACATTCTTTACGTGACCGATAACGTGATGAAGCCCATCAGCGACAGAATGAAATTCAGAATGGTCAACAGGGAACTGGCCAAGGTTATCGGAGGGGATCTTGACGTCGATGATCTGTTAAAAGCAAGAAGATTGTCCCTTCCGCTGGACCGGCGGGACAGGGCAACCATGCCGGCGCCCACCCGGGTTGATATTCACAACAGTGTGTCCGACGCTTTTACCGTTATCGACATCTATACCACCGACAGGATCGGTCTCCTGTACACCATAACATCGACCCTGGCCGCTTCCAACCTGTCTATTCACACTGCCAAGGTCTCCACCAAGGTGGATCAGGCGGTGGACGTCTTCTACGTAACCGACCTTAATGGAGGTAAGATACTGGACGAGACGAAAATTGAGGCGGTCAGGAAGACCCTTATGCAGGCCCTGACCGACGACGCCTGAGAGTATCCGGTTATTTGATGGATTCGGACGGGAACGCGTAGATCTGGTGCCCCCCCAGTTCCTTGGCCTTGTATAACGCCGTGTCCGCCGAGATGATGACGTCGTCCGATGATTTGGCCGAACCTTCCGGAAAGGATACCAGTCCCAGACTGGCATGGATCAGGTGTTCCCTGTCGTCGGTGATGACAGGTTCGGACAGGCGATCGAGGACCTGCTGGGCTACCTTGCGCCCGCCCGCCTCATCGGTCTGGGTCAGGAGGAGAGCGAACTCATCCCCACCATATCGGGCCAGGATGTCGGTTTCCCGAAGCCCCTGCTGAAGCCTTTCAGCGATCTCCCGGAGGACAAAATCCCCATGCCGATGTCCGAATGTGTCATTGACCTCCTTGAAATTGTCCAGGTCAAGTAAAATCATGGTGATGGGAGTGTTGTACCGGTGGCTTCTTTTGATCTCCTCCTCCAGCTTGTCAATGAGGTAACGGTAATTCGGGATGCCTGTGAGGCCGTCGGTGACCGCCATTTCCGCCAGGAGACGGTTCTTCTCCCTCAGCTCGTCCTGTAGGTTTTTTATTCTCAGCATTGCCTTGATCTTGGCGAGGAGCAGGGTAGTATTAAATGGTTTGGTAACGTAATCATCCGCCCCGGCGTCGATTCCCTTCATGATGTCCTCGGGCTGATCCTTTACCGACACCATGAAGATGAGAGTGCCCTTGAACTTCGGGTCGGTTTTGATCGTTCGGCATACTTCAACGCCGTCCATTGCCGCCCCCCGTGGCGACTCCGGATCGGGCAGCATGACATCCAGAAGGACGAGATCAAAGGGCCCTTTGTTTGACATGGCTTCCATGGCTTCTCTGCCCGTAAAAGCGGAAACGGAGCTGTATCCCTCCGACTGCATGATCTTGCAGAGGATCTCGTTAAGGCTGACATTGTCCTCGACTACCAGGATACGTATGTTTGCAGCCGACATCACGGGTTTCCTCATTTTACCCCCAAAAAAACCAGCGCCCCAAATTCCTTGGAAGCGCAGCCGCTAAAGCATTCCAATAAAAGCCCGCCATGGAATTTTCAGGGTTTACACCGTGGAATTGGCGTAGTGACGGACCTTACCGACGATTTCGGACACTTTGAAAGGTTTGGTGATATAGTCAACGGCGCCCATGTCGAGGCCTTTTTGAACCATGTGTGCCTCGTCCATCGCCGAGAGAAAAATTACGGGTATTTTCCTGGTTTCGTCCCTGTTTTTGAGCGCATGCAAAAGATCAATTCCGGAAAGGCGCGGCATCATGATGTCGGCAATAATCAGCTGAGGTTTCACATTCTCAAGAAATAACAGCGCCTCCAACCCGTTGGCCCGGGTTGAGACGTCGTATCCGTATTCCTCAAGCCCGGAACGTATCAGCCTCAGAATATTTTCTTCGTCGTCAATCACGAGAACTTTGGGGGCTGCCATCCGTTGTCCCCTTTCACCTTGGGTAACTTTCTGGTAATTTATGGAATATGCCTAAAAAAATCAAGTATTTTGGAGATGATGCAATGGGCGATGCCGGCACGGGAGATCTCTTCCGGTCCACTGAAAGGCCTGGGGTGCCCGAAGCAGGCAGGCCTTTGGCGGAACGGATGCGCCCTGTTTCCCTCGATGGTTTTCTTGGGCAAAAAGACCTTGTGGGGAAGGATGCGGTTCTAAGGAAAATGATAGAGGGTGATCGGCTGAGTTCGGTCATCTTCTGGGGACCGCCGGGATCCGGGAAGACCACCTTGGCCCGCCTTATAGCTCAGCGGACGGATTCCAGGTTTATGGAGTACAGCGCCGCCACATCGGGAAGCAGGGAAATGAAACAGGTCATGACGGGGGCCAGGCGGTTGCGGCGTGCCGCCGGCAACCGGACAGTCCTTTTCGTTGATGAGGTTCATCGCTTCAACCGTGCGCAGCAGGATGCCTTCCTGCCGTATGTCGAGAGTGGAGACGTGGTCCTTGTGGGAGCGACCACGGAAAATCCATCCTTCGAAGTGAACGCGGCCCTTCTGTCGCGAAGCAAGGTCTTCGTTTTCAAGCCCTTGACCGATGATCAGATACGTGAGCTTCTTCTTCGGGCCGTCAAGGAGGATGGGGAGCTGTCGTCCCTTGATCCTGATCTTTCGGAAGGGGCCCTGGAGGCCATCTGCCGGAACGCCGACGGTGATGCCAGAAGGGCGTTGAACGCACTGGAACTGGCTGTTCTCGTTGTCGTACCCGATGGGGAAGGAAAGCTGAAAATCGGGTCCGACGAGGTTCTACGCGCCATTCAGGGAAAAGCTCTGGCTTACGACAAGACGGGCGAAGAGCACTACAATGTGGTCAGCGCTCTTCACAAGAGCATCAGGGGAAGCGATCCGGATGCATCCCTGTATTGGTTGGCAAGGATGCTCGAATCCGGAGAGGACAGGAGGTATATCCTGAGAAGGCTGGCCAGGGTCGCGGTGGAGGATGTTGGAATGGCCGATCCGGAGGCCATCGTGCAGGCTGCCGCGGCCAGGGAGGCCTTTGACTTCATGGGGCAGCCCGAGGGAGACCTGGTCCTGGCACAGTTCGTTGTTTACCTGGCCCTCGCCCCGAAGAGCAACTCCATTTACATGGCCTGGAAAAAGGCCCTGCGGGATATTGCCGACAGGCCCGCCTATCAGGTTCCGCTTCATATCAGGAACGCCCCCACTGCTCTCATGCGGGAACTCAATTACGGCAAGGGATACCAGTACTCCCACGAAATGCCCTATTCCCTGTCGGCCCACAGTTTCTTCCCGGATGAGCTTGGTGAAAAACGTTATTACAACCCGGGGAAAGCGGGAAAAGAGAAAGCTGCCGCGCAAAGGCTGGAGGAGATACGCAGCCGGATCAGTCGTCTCAGGGAAAAGGACAAGGGTGAGAAAGGATGAGCAGCCGTCCTGTTGTCATTCTTTCCGACAGGCTGGTAGATCTCATAGCGGCCGGGGAGGTCGTTGAGAGACCGGCCTCGGTTGTAAAGGAACTGGTTGAAAATTCCCTGGACGCCTCGGCTTCCCGGATCACCGTGAACATCCAGGCCGGCGGAACCCGTCTTGTCCAAGTGGCGGACAACGGCGTGGGCCTGAGCGAACAGAATGCCCTGTTGGCCATTGAGCGTCATGCCACGAGCAAACTGACCAGGGCCGAGGATCTGGAAGATATACTGACCATGGGGTTCCGGGGTGAAGCGTTGCCCAGTATTGCCGCCGTCGGCAGGTTTGTCATGGAAACCTGGGATGGGTCGTCACCTTCGGGCACACGTGTGGTGATCTGGAACGGAAAACTGTCAAAAGTTGAGCCGTGCGCCCGTCCGCGGGGGACCACCGTTTCGCTGTCACACATCTTTCGAAACATCCCGGCCCGGCGAAAATTCTTAAGATCCAGGGGGACGGAGACGGCCTGGTGCATGAGGGTTGTCGAGGAGTCCGCATTGTCCCGTCCGGAGGTCCATTTTGAAGTCCATGTCGACAGGGGAAGCCCAACGACATTTCCACCAGCGTCGGATCTGAGGGACAGGATTGCCGCCCTTTGGGGCGCGGCGGACGTGCGGGGGCTGTTTCCCCTGGAATCTGAACTCGATGGCATCAGGGTAAGCGGGTTTATCAGTGCTCCCAACCAGACCTACGGGAGGAGAAGCCGGCATCATGTCCTTGTGAACGGCAGGCCGGTGCGGGATCCCGGGCTGAACAGGGCTATCTCCTCCGCTATCTCTTCGGTATATCCATCCGGAAGGTTCCCGGCGCTCGTGCTGTCGTTTCATTTCCCGGCAGGGGAATTGGACGTCAATGTGCACCCATCCAAAAGGGAAGTTCGCGTCCGGAATTTGCCGGTTGTTTCAACGCTTTTGAAAAGGGCGATCAAAGACCTGCATAATATTACCTCCCCGGTGAGAAGGGATTACACTCCCCAGCCGCCTGCTCCCGGGGGCCTGGCGTCCGAAGGAAACAGGCTGTTTGGGGCTTCATGCGTGTCCGGGGAAGCAACGGCGTCCCTGCCCATGGAGGGCGAGGGGCGCGTCATCGGTCAGTTTCTTGGGACCTACATACTTGTTGAGGCCGGGGATGATCTCCGCCTTATCGATCAGCACGCCGCCCATGAGCGGATCATGTTTAACCGCCTTTTGTCCCTTCGCGGTGAGGAGGGCGGACCCTCCCAGAATTTGATCATCCCGGCCCTCGTGGATCTCTCTGCCTCCGAGATTGCGAATCTTCTCGAAAAGAAAGATATCCTCCGTTCTTTTGGCTTCGAGTTCGAGGACTTTGGTGGAACACAGGTGAGAGTGACCGCCGTGCCTGCCCGGATTTCCGAGAGGATCGTCTACGACCTGCTGAAGAGCCTTGCCGCGGATTTTGGTAAGGGCCCGGATCTTCCCGAAGAGGTTGCCCTGCTCATCAGCAGTCGGGCGTGCAGGATGAGCGTTGCCGCCGGCAGAAATCTCAGCCCCATGGAAATGAGGCGGCTTGTTCAGGATCTTGAGGACGCCGAGGCCGGTTTCGCCTGTCCACACGGGCGCCCTACGAGCGTATCGCTGACACGGACGGACCTGGAAAGATTGTTTAAAAGACGATGAAGAAAAGCCCGTTCGTACTGGTCATCGGAGGGCCGACGGCCTCCGGTAAGTCAACCCTGGCCATGGAGCTTGCGAAGATCCTCCCGGTGGAGATTATCAATGCCGACTCCATGCAGGTATATCGTGGGATGGATATCGGAACGGCAAAGCCGGGGCCCGTGGAGAGGAAGCAGGTCGTCCATCATCTCATTGATATCCGGGATCCCGACGAGATGTTCAGCGCTGGGGAATATGCCGATCTGTTCCGCCAAACCGTCTCATCGGTTATTGAAAGAGGAAAATTACCCATCATGGTGGGGGGCACGGGCCTTTACATCAGGGTTGCTCTCGGCGGCATCTTTCCAGGGCCGGCCCGGGATGAGGAGCTTCGAAAAAAACTGCAGTATGAGGAAAATTCCGACCCAGGGTCCCTTTTCAGACGACTTGCGAAGGACGATCCTTCCTCCGCGGTCCGAATCCATGAGGGTGATACGAAACGCATTATCCGGGCGCTGGAGGTCCTGATTCTCACCGGCAGATCCATAAGCGTCCACCAGAGGGAGCACGCCTTCGCCGATTATCCCTTTGAAACACGTTTTTTCTGCCTTAATCCTCCGAGAGAGATCCTTTATAAATGGATTGAAGAACGCGTGGACAGGATGATTCAAAGGGGGCTTCCCGGTGAAGTGAGAGGATTGTTGGAGAAGGGATTCAACCCGGGGTTAAACTCCATGAAAGGGTTGGGATATAAAGAGATCACGGCCCACCTTATGGGGGATACGGGCATCGAGGAGGCGATCAGCCTTATCAAAAGGAATTCCCGCCGTTTTGCCAAACGGCAGGTGACCTGGTTCAGAGGGGAACCGGATATCCGGTGGAAAGAGGTAAGGTCAAGGGAGAATCTGACAACCCTGGCCGGGGAAATCGCCCGGGAACTTGGGGACGCTGACCTCTTGGCAGATTCGTTGAAAACTGCTCTGATGTCCGCTTGCGTGAAACGGTTATTTATTTTATGAACATAACGCAGCAGAAAACGGATGGAGTAAAAAACCATGGATGGACTTTTTGCAACCCTGTCAATTTTCAATAGCAGACGGATAATGGTGATAATCTCTCTGGCCCTCTTCCTGACGGCTGTCTGGTGTCTTCCCACCGCTACAGCGGGTGAGGAGATCATCGATGTTTCGGCGTTTTCTCACATAACAGGCGGCGATGTGGCGGCGGCGCAGAAAAGCGCGGTTCTTTCCGCCAAAGAGAAGGCGATAAAGGCTGCGCTTGAGCGGATTCTTCCGGAGGTGACTCTCCAGACCCTTTCCACGCTGATCGAAGCCAGGGTTGTCCCGCAGGCGGAAACCTTCATCTCCAATTATAAGATCGAAAGCAGGGATGTCAGCGACCTGGCCTATTCCGTGCGTCTTTTGGTGGCGGTAAACGCCGACATCCTTCGGAAAACCCTGGCATCTCTCGGGATTATCAAGGAACCTGGGAGCCCGCCATTGGCCGCCGTGTTTATTACCATGGACATTCCCGCCGACCTTGATCAGGTCAAGGCCATCGGGTCTCTGGCGAACAAAATCTTCAGTTCCGCCCTGGCCACGGCCGGCGGTACGGTCATCCCCCCCCCGGAGGGCGATTTCGAGTTCAGATACATACGTCCGCCGCAGTCAGCCGATTCCCTCATAGACGGGGGAACAGCAGCGATGGCCGACCTGGCGCTGGGTGTTGTTATCAAGGCCGGCCCTAAGGACGATCAGGTGGGAACCCCGGTGCCGGTTCCCCTGTCTCTGGCCTACCGGATACTGGATCTCAAGTCCGGCGCTGTAATAGGCTCCGGGGAAAAGGACTCGGCCGTTTCGCTGCCCGGGAGAGGGGAAAATCCAGACCTCGACTCCCTTGGAAATCTTTTTTCCTTGATGTCCGCTTCCCTTGTCCCTGTAGTGCGGAACTATGCGGTATCCAACCGCGTTACGAACCGTGTCTACAAAATAGTCCTGGAGGGGCCTTTGGACGCTTCATTCTACAGGGAATTTACCTATCGTCTTGTCAACCAGGGCGGAGATGGTGCGGACATCATTCCAGACCGTTTCTCCCGGGGCATGACCGAAATTGATTTTTGGACCGCCAGGGCGCCGGAAGAAGTATCCGCTCTCCTTGGGAAGATCCAGGTGTCCGGCGCTGCCCTTCAGTTCCGGAGAACGCCCGACGGGTTCGTCGTGACCCTTCCTGGAGAAAGTCAAAAAATGGTGGGGGTGAGTGAGTACGGAGGAGAAGTTAACTTCTATAGGAGGCTGCCCCTCCCGGGTGTTGAAAATCCGGAGGATATCAAAAAGACGGAGTCGGTCCCATGGAGGGAGAAGGAAGACAATGGAACCTTCTCCACTGCCAACCTGGCTCCCACGGGTGTGGGCATTCTCGGGAAGATTGATCCGGCGAGGGACCACGACCTCTATCGTTTCAACATTCCTGCCGATACCGTTGAGCTCACGGTCCTTGTTGAACAAACCGGCCCTGGTGAGGTTGAACCCCGGGTAAGGGTTTTCGATTCCACAGGGGAACTCAGGGGGGATGTCCATGCCTGGTCGAGGGGACGGAACCTCTATTTCGTCCTTCCTGTTGATTTTGAGACGGCATGGATTGTCCTGTCCGTCGAGGACAACCTCGGCCGCTACAGCTCCATGTTTCCCTATGTCCTTAACCTTGGGGTAAAGGAAAAAGCAATAACGACCCAGGTAGGAAATGAACCTTCCTAACGCGCTCACCGTCATCAGGATTCTTCTGATACCGTTGTTCCTGTACGAGGTGCTCCAGGGCCGGTTCACCTTCGCCGCCGCGGTATACCTGGCAGCCGCCTTTACCGATGCCCTTGACGGCGCCATCGCCAGAGTGTTTCATATGCAGACGCCTTTGGGCGCATTTTTGGACCCTGTCGCCGACAAGATGCTTGCCACCACCTCCTACCTCAGCCTTGCCTTTCTTCACATCATTCCTCTTTGGCTGTCCATAGTGGTTATAAGCCGGGATATCATTATAGTGGCGGGAGCAGTCGGCGTCTATTACCTGAAGGACTCCCTGGAGATCAAACCTCATCTGGTCAGCAAGATCACCACATTTTTCCAGATCACGACCATTCTGCTTGCACTCGTCCTGAACTCCTCTCTTCCCGCCGCCAGATGGTCTGTCGTTGTGCGGTCCTTCGATTCCATCGCCCTTGTAACGGGAGCCATAACCGTCCTGTCCGGGGCCATCTATATCTTCGCAGGGTTCCGGTCCATTGAAGAGTGAATCCGCCCGGGTCCATCCCCACCCCAGGATGTGCGCTTCACGTACATCCTGGATGACGGGTTTTCTGCGAGTCCATCATCCTTTGAGACGGATATTTCTTGCCTCCGCTGCGGCCCTGTACCTTCTTGTCCCGTTGGCGGCTTCGGCGAGTACCTGGACACTGACCGGCGGACCGGGACTCTCGGTTTTGACTGACAGAAGCGGCAACGACCGAACGACTTTCCTGCTTTTAAATCTAAGCCCCTCTTTTTCCGGCCCCATGTGGGAGGTCGCCCTGGACCTTGATCTGCGATGGGACCTTGAGAACAAAACTTTTTACGATGAAGATTGGAACCGTGACGGGGACTGGCTCCGTCCTTTGAAGAGGATGGGGTACAGGACGTCCGAGGGCGACTGGCGGGTGGAAATTGCCGGATATTCTCAGATGACCTTGGGCAGCGGCCAGGTAGTCAGAGGCCTGATCGGTGGGGCTGAAACAACCTATGGTCTCCCGGGACTCCTGGTCAATGGTGCGGCGTCCAACGCGTCGTTTCAACTGTTTGTCGATCGTGTTTACGACCCCGATGTTGCCGGGGCAGCGGTCACCTGGAACCCGGGATCAGCTTTCAGCCTCTCCTTGGAAGGTGCCGTGGATTCCTCGGCGCCTCTCGTTTTTTCGGGTCGGTTCGATGGAGGGCGTCCCATAGCGGATGGCGAGAAATCCGTCAGGGGGTTGGGGGGTGAGGCAAAATACCGTTTCTATAACGGTGATGTCCTGGGGCTTTCCCTTATGGTCAATGCAGGCAGCTTGAACCAGGAGGCAAAGGGGACCGGAGGGGGGGTCCAGATGGACCTCGATTTCTCGAGCTTCTATCATAACCGCCTTACCTTGAGGGCGGGGACCACCAGGTGCCGTGAAAACTACATCCCGGCCTATTTCGATGATCTATACCAGATCGAGCGATGGGGAGTGTCGGGAAACACCCTTCTCCAATTGAACCCCCTGGATGCCGGCGGAGCCGACAGAAATATGGTGTCGGCCTACATGGAGTACGGTCTGGGAGATTTTTTCCACGTACGGGCCGAGTACGACAGGTTTGATGATGATTCCATGAAGAGAGCCGGACTCCTGCTGAACCTTTCCGAGGAGGACAACAGAGGATTGGAAGTTATCCTTTGGTCAAAGACCCTGAATAAGGGCGAGAACCTCTTCGACATCGATTCGAACATGTTCGCCCGGGTGTCGGCGCTTTATAAGTTTTTCCCGCATCTTTTTATTAAAGGATCCTATGAGCTGTCATGGGACTTTGTCGCGGATAAGGGTGGGGCTGTTTCCTCGTCGAACCTTACTCTTTCGGCCCTTTATACCATTTCTTTTTAGGTTCATTTTAGGTTCATCCGGCTAATGCGCACCCTTCCCTTCCGCCTGCGGCACCTCTTTGCGTCTTTTGCGTCTTGCCTGTTTTTAGCGACGGCGGAAGCGAGTCACGTGTTTTAATGCGACGAGCGGGCGTGAGAAAATGGGTTTCACATCCAGTACTCATTCCCGGGATGGACCATATCTGCTAATATCTTGACAAAGGAATTTTGAGTTGTTAGTTAAGCTTTCATTGTATAGGCACGTAGCTCAGCGGGAGAGCACTGCCCTGACGCGGCAGGGGTCGGCGGTTCGAAACCGCCCGTGCCTACCATACTATTCAATAGGCCGTATGGTTCTTTTTTCGGGGGCATCTTGACAGTGTCGTTTCAGGATGCCCCCAGTTTATTTGTTGATCGAAGTATCAAAGTATCTGGAACCCAAGGTCCAACGTGATAAACTAGTCCAGAGTCCAGAGTCCAGAGTCCAGAGAAGAGAAAGGCGTCTGCGGGGGACGAGAGGGCGTGTGGGAGTAAGGACCTAGGGGGGTGTCGAAGTACCTAGACCCCAGACCCTGCTTCCAGGGACCTGGATGTACAGAAAGGATAAACCGTGAAGATTACTTTTCCGGACGGATCATCCAGGGAATTCGAGAAGGGAACCACTTTAGGAGGGATCGCTGACTCTCTTGGAGGCCGTTTGGCGCGGGAGGCCCTTGCTGCCGAGGTGGACGGTCACCTGGTGGACCTTGGGCTTTCCTTGGACGAGGATGCGAGTATCCGTTTTCTGACTTTTGAGGACCCCGAAGGGGAGAAGGTTTTCAGACATAGCGCCTCCCATGTCATGGCCCAGGCAGTCAAAAGGCTTTTTCCCGACACGAGGCTTGCTATCGGCCCGGCTATTGAGAACGGCTATTACTACGATTTTGACACCACGGAGGCCTTCCACGAGGAGGAACTGGACCGAATCGAACAGGAAATGGCGCACATCGTCAAGGAGAGGCTCCCGCTGGTAAGGGAGGTTTTGCCAAAAGACGAGGCTGTCGCATTGTTCCGGGAAAGAGAAGAGGACTACAAGGTGGAAATGATCGAGGCCATCGAGGACGACACCGTTTCCATCTACAGACAGGGTGATTTTATCGACATGTGCCGTGGTCCCCACGTTCCTGATACGGGGTATATAAAATGCAATAAACTCCTGAGCGTCGCGGGGGCGTATTGGAGAGGTGATGAGCACAACAAGATGCTCCAGCGGATCTATGGGACGGCCTTCCCCGACAGAAAATTGCTCAAAGCTCACCTTTTCCGGATCGAAGAGGCGCGGAAAAGGGACCATCGACGGTTGGGCAAGGAGCTCGAACTCTTTTCCATACTCGAGGAGGCCGGCCCCGGCTTTGCCATTTATCATCCGAAGGGAGCCCTGATAAGAACTATCCTGGAGGATTTTGAAAAGAGGGAGCACCTGAAGAGGGGGTACCAGATCGTCGTGGGGCCCCAGCTCCTCAAGGTCGACCTGTGGAAAAAGTCCGGTCACTTCGACCACTATCGTGAGAACATGTATTTTACAGAGGTTGAGAAAACCCAGTACGGCATCAAGCCCATGAACTGCCTCGCCCATATGCTCATCTACAAATCCAGGATAAGAAGCTATCGTGAGCTGCCCATAAGGTATTTTGAGTTAGGCACCGTTTATCGCCATGAACAGTCCGGAGTTCTGCATGGTCTTCTCAGGCTCCGGGGCTTTACCCAGGACGATGCGCACATCCTCTGTACTGCGGATCAGCTCAATTCCGAGATCAGGGGAGTTATCTCCTTCGTGAAGGATGTTATGGCCGTGTTCAGCTTTGAGTACGAGATGGAGGTTTCCACCCGTCCCGACAGTTCAATCGGTACCGATGAGGATTGGGAAAGGGCGACCGGCGCTCTTATAAAGGCGTTGGACGACGATGGTTTACCTTACCTCATTAATGAGGGTGACGGGGCCTTCTACGGTCCAAAGATCGATGTTAAAATCAGGGACGCCATCGGCCGCATGTGGCAATGCGCCACGATCCAGTGTGATTTCGCCCTGCCTGAGAGATTCGAACTGGAGTACGTGGGACCGGATGGCCACCGCCATAGACCCATTATGCTTCATCGGGTCATTCTCGGATCCATCGATAGGTTTCTTGGCATCCTTATCGAGCATTATGCAGGGGCATTTCCCACATGGCTTTCGCCCGTGCAGGTGAAGCTGTTGACAATAACTGACAGTAGTGTTAACTATGCCAAGTCCGTTGCGAAGCGTCTTGTTCGGGAGGGGATAAGGGTTGAGACCGACTTCAGAAACGAGAAGATCGGGTTCAAAATAAGGGAATCCCGCCTGGAAAAAGTGCCGTATATGCTTATTATTGGTGAAAAAGAAGCCGCATCCGGTGCTGTCGCTGTGAGACACCGGGAGGACGGCGACAGGGGTGCTTTGCCTCTGGATGATTTTATTGACCTGGTGAGAGATGAGGTCTCATCACCTGTTCTTCCCTGACAACTAGGAGGATTGAGATAGCCACAGAAAAACAGATACCCGTCAACGAGTTGATCAGGGCACATGAGGTCCGGGTTATCGGGCCTGATGGAGACCAATTGGGCATCCTGAAAAAAGCGGATGCCATTACAGCGGCGGAAGAACTGGGGCTTGATCTTGTTGAGGTTGCCGGCAATGCCACCCCTCCCGTATGCCGCATTATGGATTTCGGGAAGTACAAATATGAGTTGAGCAAGAAGGCCCAGGTCGCCAGAAAAAAACAGAGGATAATCCTGGTTAAGGAGATCAAGGTAAGGCCGAAGACAGATATCCATGACCTCGAGGTCAAAGCGAAACATGCCAGAAAATTTCTCATGGAAGGCAATAAAATCAAGGTTACCGTCAGGTTCAGGGGAAGAGAAATCGTACATACCGATCGTGGTAATCTGGTTTTGACCAAGCTGCTGAAGATGCTGGATGACGTTGCTACGGTTGAGTCACATCCGAAGATGGAAGGCAGGACCATGATCATGGTCCTCGCTCCTGTGGCCTGACAGAACCAAGAATTATTGGAGACCGAAATGCCGAAAATCAAGACAAACAGGGGTGCGGCCAAGCGGTTTGGGCGTACCGGGACGGGGAAACTGAAACGGCGAAGGGCATATCACAGCCACATCCTCACCAGTAAAAATCAGAAACGCAAGAGGAGGCTCAGGTCCGGCACACTGGTTCACAGCGCCGATGCCAGCAACGTCAGAAAGCTAATTCCCTACGCATAGCAGAATCGGGAGATAAACAATGCCCAGGGTAAAAAGGGCGGTTCACGCCAGAAAAAAGAGGAAGAGCCTGCTGTCGCAGGCATCCGGCTACAGGGCCGGCAGGAAGAACCTGATCAAGCAGGCCCGTAATACCGTGGAGAAGGCCCTCCAGTATTCCTACCGTGACAGGAGGACGAAGAAGCGGGATTTCCGCAGGCTCTGGATTATCCGTATCAACGCTGCCGCCCACAATAACGGCCTGTCCTATAGTCAGTTTATCCACGGGTTGGCCGAGGCCGGCGTTTCCCTGGATCGTAAGGTTCTATCGGACCTCGCTGTCCACGATGACGCCGCCTTCGCAGAATTGGCCAAAATAGCCCTCGAAAGCCTTAAGCAGACCGCATAATTCCCATGAAACAGATCGCCATAATCGGGCTGGGACGTTTCGGAATGAGCCTTGCCAGGAGCCTTACCGAAAACAAGTGCCAGGTTCTTGCTGTGGACAGCGACATGGAAAGGGTCAAAAAGGCTCAGGCGTTCGTTGCTCAGGCCGCGCAGCTCGATGCCAAGGATGAGGATTCCCTGAAAGCAGTCGGGGTCACGGAAATGGACGCAACCGTGGTGGCTATAGGCGCGGACATCGAGTCAAGCATGCTGGCCACCATGACCCTCAAGGACATGGGGGTACCACGGGTTATCGTAAAGGCATCGTCTGAGCTGCACGGACGTTTTCTGAAGAAAATAGGGGCCGACCAGGTCGTCTTTCCTGAAGGAGACAGCGGCCGCAGGCTCGGGATATTCCTGGCAAAGCCTGGGATTATCGAGCAGATCGATCTTGGTGAAGAGTACGGGATCTTCGAGATCAACGTTCCCGACTCCTGGATAGGAAAGACCCTCGGGGAACTTCAGATCAGGGTAAAATATGGAATAACCATCCTGGCCATTCGCAGCCAGGACGCGGACGGGGAGAAGGAATTCAGCATGATCATTTCTCCCCTGGCCTCGGAGAAACTGAAGGCAGGGGACGTTGTCACTGTTCTCGGTCATGTGGACGAGGTTAAAAAACTTATCCCCTGATACCATACCATCGGCTGATACCCGTGGTATTTTGGTTTGAAGGCTTCGTTTGGCGGTTGTACTAATTTTGGTAGGGTCGTAAAAAGTCTATCCAAGGATACTTCCCTCTGTGGGTTGTTCCCGCAGCATTTCGGCGGTTCAGGTAAGCGGAGCGTTCAGGGCTTTCGTCCTTGGGGATGGAGGCCTTTTGGTTTTTTTTTGAGGCCCGGGGACATGGTCCAGGGATCGGCCTCACGTAAGGTCGCGAGATGTGGGCAATTTTTCTCGCGCTGGAGGAAGATAATGAAGGCCAAGGTGGGCAAGCTGTTGGAGGAAGCTCAAAAGGAGATCGCCTCCGCGGGAAGTTTAAAGGAACTCGATGAAGTAAAGGTGCGCTTCCTGGGTAAAAAAGGCAGGCTTACAGCACTTTTGAAGTCTCTCGGAGAACTTTCTCCCGATGATCGTCCCGCGGCGGGCCAGGCCGTCAACAACGCCAGAAAGAGCATGGCCATGTCCCTCGAGGAGAGGGCTGGTAGTATCTCAGCCGAGGAAAGGGCCAGGGACAGCGAGGAGCAGAAGGCCGACATTACCATGCCGGGGGTGTCCCGCAGGCGGGGGTACCGCCATCCCATAAGCCTTGTTATGGAGGAGACCCTGGATATTTTTCAGGGGTTGGGATTTTCCATTCGCCAGGGGCCGGAGATCGAGAAGGATTATTACAATTTTGAAGCCCTTAATATTCCAAAAAATCACCCCGCGAGAGATATGCAGGATACCTTCTATATCGACACGGATACCGTTCTGAGGACCCACACATCTCCCGTTCAGGTCCGGACGATGGAATCCGAAAGTCCCCCAATGCGTATAGTATCCCCTGGAAAAGTTTACCGTGTGGATTTCGATGTGACCCATTCCCCCATGTTTCACCAGGTAGAAGGATTCATGGTCGACGAGGGCGTTTCTTTCAGTGACCTGAAAGGGGTACTTACCCAGTTTATGCTCCAGTTCTTCGGTGAATCGACCCCGGTGAGGTTCAGACCAAGTTTCTTTCCGTTTACCGAACCCAGCGCAGAAGTGGATATCGGGTGTGTAATCTGTGGAGGCGCAGGCTGCAGGGTCTGCTCCGGTACCGGATGGATTGAGATTCTTGGAGCCGGAATGATCCATCCGGAGGTCTTCCGTTCCGTTGACTATGATTCGGAAAAGTACAGCGGGTTTGCCTTCGGATTGGGCATTGAACGTCTTACCATGCTCAGGTACGAAATAGACGACATCAGGCTCTTTTTTGAAAATGACACAAGGTTCCTGAGTCAGTTCGGATAGGGGGAAGGGCAGGTTTGAAGAAGAAGGTTTGAGAGTTTGAGGTTTGAAGTCGCAATTAAAGTTTATAAGTTTGGGAGTTTGAAGTTTGAGGTTAAAAACTAGGAACCAGGCACTAGGTACTAGGTACTAGGAACTATAAAAATTTTATTAAACAATGCGTTATCAGCTTAAACCTAACAAGTTAGATTAATAAAATTTTTATTCTGCAAGGAGCAAATCGATGAAAATCAGTCTCCAATGGCTCCAGGAGTTCGTTGATCTGGAGGAAAAACCGCAGCAGTTGGCTGAGGATCTCACCATGATGGGGTTGGAGGTCGAGGGTATGGCTGAGGTTGATGGCGATAACATTTTTGAGATTGGGGTCACCCCCAACCGGCCCGACTGGCTGAGCCATCTTGGTGTTGCCCGGGAATTGGCGGCTCTTTATGGTCGTAAGGTGCGTATCCCTGAAACCGGGGTTACTGAAGGTGACCTGCCGGTTGAGGCCATGTCATCGGTGGAGATTGAAGCTCCGGACGCCTGCCCGCGGTATTCCGCGAGGGTGATTTCAGGAGTCAAGCTCGGTAAATCTCCCGAGAACGTCAGGCGGAGGCTTGAGGCCCTTGGCGTCAGAAGCATCAACAACGTGGTTGACGCAACAAATTATGTCATGCTTGAATTGGGACAGCCGCTGCACGCGTTCGATTACAGCAGGCTGAGGGAAAACCGCATTGTCGTTAGGAAGGCCGTTGAGGGTGAGATCATGAGCACCTTGGACGGGCAGAAGAGAGATCTGGATGACGGGGACCTGCTTATCTGTGATGGTCTGGGCCCGGTTGCCATAGCGGGCATCATGGGGGGTGAGAACTCGGAGGTCGAGGATGATACCGTTGATCTTCTCCTTGAAAGCGCCTGTTTCGATCCCGTGACCATCAGGAAGACCTCAAAAAGGCTTGGGCTTTCAACCGATGCGTCCTTTCGGTTCGAGAGGGGGACCGATCCGTCAGCCACCACGATCGCCTTGAACAGACTGGCCCGGCTCATTAACGAATGGGCCGGCGGCAGTGTATGTTCGGGCATCCTGGATCTTCATCCCAGGGTCGAGGGCGAAAGGAAGGTCCGTTTCAGACCCGTCAGGGTCAACTCCCTTCTGGGGACGGAGATCCCGGTCGATTCCATGGAATCCATCCTTGCCGGACTGGACCTTGAGCCCAGGAAGGGCAAAGGAGGTTGGTGGACCGTGTCAGTGCCGGGGTACAGGAGGGACATCGCCAGGGAGGAGGATGTCGTTGAGGAGATCGCGAGAATTTATGGATATCAGAAGGTCCCCATAACCATGCCCATCGGCCGGACGGTTCCCGTCAGATCACCGGAACAGCGGAAGCTTGTCCACAGGGTCAAATCCCTTCTGGAAGCCGACGGCTTCTTTGAGACTATCAGCTTCAGCTATGTAAGCAGGTCGGAACTGGACGATCTTGGGCTGACAGGCGGCCCGGAACCCGTCAAACTCATTAATCCTATTTCCGAGGAGATGAGCGTCATGAGGACCAGTCTCCTGCCTGGGCTGCTCAATTCGGCGCGATTCAATGTCAGCCGAAGGGTGGAGGAGATTCGCCTTTATGAGGTCGGACGGGTGTTTCTTCCCTGCAATACCTGTAACATAGCCGAGGAGAGGATGCGGGTGTCCGCCGTCATGGCTGGAAACCGATGCCCCAAAACATGGTATGGGGAAGGTAAAAGGGCCGACTTTTTTGATGTAAAGGGCGCTGTTGAAAACCTCCTGAGGGGAATGGGAATTGAGGATATCTCCTTCTCCGAGCTCGATATGCCGTATCTTCAAACAGGCCAGGGCGCATGGGTTATGGTGGGCGATCAACCGGTGGGCCCGGTGGGGACATTGGACCGGGACACCAGGGAAAGATATGGCATAAAGGGCTGGGCCGGATGTTTTGAACTGGACATTCACCGTTTTCAGGACGAGGCCCTGAAAATAAGTCCCTACAGGCCCATCCCCAAATTTCCGGAAGTCCTGAGAGATCTTGCCCTGATTGTCCCGCCCATGGTTAAGGCCGGGGAAATCAAAATGACGGTCATGGATGCCGGTGAAAACCTCCGGGCCGTTCATGTCTTTGATGAGTACAGAGGCAAAGGAGTGCCTGCCGGCCACCGTAGCCTTGCCTTCTCGCTGCATTTTCAGAGCCCCGAAAGAACCCTTACGGATGGAGAGGTTGACCGGAATATGGTCGGGATTCTCAAAGTCCTTAAAAAGAAGTTCGGTGTTAAACTGAGATAGTCCCCGGAAGCCTTCCACGGCCCACCGCGATAAGGCACGTTGTTCCACCACCCGTTCGTCACGCCGATGGCGTGACTCACTGAAGATACGGAGTTCACGGAGAAAACCTTAAACCTTGGAGTTGAAGAGCAGCTTGCCATGATAAGGCGCATTATTGGAGGGCACGGAGAAAACATTAAAATCTTGAGTTAGGGAGCGGAGCACCGCGACAGGGCTCGTTGTTTCAGCACAGTACATCCATTCAAAGTGGTAAATTGGCTTTGGAAGTGTTTGTTATTTCACCATTGTGCAGCGCCCATTTTTTCTCTTGACGGGGAGTCTACAAACCGATTAAACTTTAACTTCTTGAAAATGAAAGAGATTGTTAATAAAGGTTAAGGAAAGGAATTAAATATGACGAAGGCCGATATCGTTGAAAAGGTTCACGACAGGACCGGGTTTTCCAAGAAAGAGTCTTCCGAGGCGGTAGCGGCTATTCTCGAGATTCTCAAGGAAAGGTTGGAACGGGGCCAAAAGGTCAAACTTTCCGGTTTCGGGAATTTCGTGATTCGACACAAAGACGTTCGTAAAGGGAGAAACCCCAAGACTGGAGAAGAGATGGAGATTTCCGCCAGAAAGGTGATGTCCTTTAAACCCAGCCAGAAGCTTAAAGACTATATCAACACCAAGTAAACCCTGAATCCAGTTCTCAATGGAATTGAATCCTTGACAGAATCCATTGAAATACCCGACAAGCTTTTCTTCAAGATCGGGGAGGTCAGCCGCCTCACCGGAGTCAAACCCCATGTGCTCCGGTATTGGGAATCCGAGTTTCCCAACTTGGCTCCCCCCAAGAACCGTTCATCGCAGAGGGTCTACAGACGAAAGGATATCGAGACCGTCCTGGTCATCAAAGGGCTTCTTTACGAGGATAATTTCACGATTTCAGGGGCCAGAAAGAAACTTCGTGAGATGAGAAGCCGAAAAAGAGCCAAAGGCCAGATGAATCTTTTCCCTGGCGATAACCGGAAGCAGATCCAAACCGCTATCAGGGAACTGGAGGAGGCTTTGAACCTTATCAAAGACGGTGGGTAGGGTTCATCGACATCCAGGATTCTAAATCATGCCCTGCGTCCTGTATTAACAGAACTTCCTGAATTGACAAACGTGGCAGCTTTAGTATATTTATTAGTTCCAGGAAGGATGTTTCCTCGGAGGGCCCGGTTATGCGGATGAAAATAAAGCTGAAACAGAATTATACTCCCAACGATGTGGGAATGATGCTCGGTGTCCACCACAACACCATTAAGAACTGGATAAAGAGCAAACAGATCGTGGCCTTCAAGACCGTTGGAGGGCATTATCGGGTCCCGCGAAGGGAGGTTGTCAATCTGATCAAGAGCCGGGGTCTGCCGATTCCTGAAGAACTACAGGGATCCATGGGGGTTGTTTACATTGTCGACGACGACCGCCTTATCCGGAATGCCCTTCAGGAGGAATTGAAGGCCTCGTCCTTTGAGGCCTACTCCTTCAGTAACGGGTTTGATGCTCTTATGCAGATGGGCAGGCTCAAACCTGATCTTATCATCCTTGATATCTTCATGCCCGGCATTGATGGCTTTGCCCTGGTCAAGAGAATCAGAAACGACGAAAAACTGGCTAGCATCCACGTTGTGGGCATGTCGGGCAGGGATGTTGATGTCTCCAAGGCACTGGCCGTCGGCTTCGATGATTTTTTCCATAAAAGTGGGGGGTTGGAGCCGGTTATTGACAATGTAAAAGGATTTCTGGGGACCGTCGCTTCCTGATCGTTTTTCCCCTTTGACCTTGGCCTGTCTTGACTTGCCGGTTAACTGCTGATACATTTCGCGGCTGTAAAATAACGGGGCGTAGCGCAGTCTGGTAGCGCACCTGAATGGGGTTCAGGTGGTCGGAGGTTCAAATCCTCTCGCCCCGACCAGGAATAAAAAACCGGGAGCTTCGGCTTCCGGTTTTTTTTATCGAATATCAAAAGCCGGTGTCAGAGCACTTTGGCATACCCCCCGGGGACGTAACCAATCTCACCCTGACTGGGGCATGTCATCAACGGGAACCTCTCGACATCTCGCGCGTATTAATATGCAAACCTTATCCGCATTATATTCGTAAGCATTCCAGAGAGAGACTGCTATTGACTGATATTGAGGTGGTAGAGAGGGTCAAGAACGGCGATGTGGAGATATTTTCACTCCTGGTTGTAGCAATAACCCCTGTGTCAGAGACAGGGGTTGGAAGATGGGTATGTGTGCCGCTATTTTCCCCGGCCCGGGGATTTTGGTGC